>DAOLWT010000340.1:0-1500 GCA_035421345.1 Bacteroidales bacterium | reverse complement strand
AAAAAACAATTTATTCTATTAAATTTTCCTACGAGCGGTCCCACTTCGAGACGGACTCCTATCGTCGTCCTCCTCTGTGTGACACACCCCAAAATACCCTCATTACCTTGTTCTCTGAGAACCTCCGACATACCTATTTTTTTAATCGAAGAGAAGAATGGCCTTCAGGAAATTTATACCAATTGTAAATTTAAAATAGTCCAACGGATATTTTATATTTTACAATGGTAATGCTTTCGGCATTATAAATTTTATAACAGAATAATTAAATATTCCCTAATCAACATTAACAATCTTATATTTTTTATTTCCTAAGCCTAGTTCTTCGGCATAATCAATTTGATGTTTCCCACTAACCGAATTCTCTTTTAAAAAAGCATCGTCGCATTGATGTGCCTTATCTACCATATCGTGTGCAGCTGCTTCAATAGCTACCAAATCGTAAGATGCCAAAATACCAATGTCGGAAATAAAGGGTTTTTTAGGGTTACGGGCACAATCGCAACTGGGCGATACATTGATAATAATATTAATATAGATAGAATTCTTTAACTCAACAACCGGTTTTGCATATTCAACTAAGCCTTCTAAAAAACGTTTTGTTTGCAATGAATCATCTGGTTTTGTTATAGCATCGTAATGACAAGAGGTAATACATTTTCCGCAACCAATACATTTTTCTTTATCAATTTTTAAAGGGTTTAACGTAATGGCATTCACCGGACAGTCGGCAACGCAAGCACCACAACCGGTACAACTTGTATTAATTGTTTTAGGGAAATTATTAAAGTGCATGGCTTTTTTACCTTTAGGTGTTGCCATTCCCATCGATATATTTTTAATACACCCTCCAAAACCGGCACTACCATGTCCTTTAAAATGGGTAAAATAAATGATAGTTTCGTATTTACTAATATTTGCACCTATTAAGGCTGTTTTAAAATGAATACCCCCTTCAATTGGCAAACTTAATGTACCTCCTTCATCAAGTATGTCTATAGGAGCAAACGTAAATCCGTGATCATGGGCTAATTCAATATGTGTTGCGGTTTTACTCCGTCGTCCGGAATAAGCAACATTGGTTTCTATAAGCGTTGCATTTAAATCTTTGCATAATGGCTCTACCATGGTAGCCGGCACAAAATAAGAGTTTCCGTCTTCTCCGAAATGAACTTTAATACCAACAGTCCCTTTAACACTATCTTTAACATAGTTAAATATTTTCATTACCCCTTCTGGTGAAATATCTTTTGTAAAATATACTGTTGCGCTATCGTTTGAAATCTGTGCATTTGATTGATAAAAACAAAAAAATAAAAAGATGCTTGCTATTATTTTTTTCATAAGGTTTATCTATTTATAAATGATTGAAATGTTCTTTCTTCTCGTAATAAAAATAAGCATTTTTTATTAATAATCATTAATGTCCGGATAAAATAGATATATCGTTCCTACGGAACTTTGAATAATTTGTATTTCCTTGTTTTAGAAATATTTCGT
>DAOLWT010000339.1:0-1550 GCA_035421345.1 Bacteroidales bacterium | reverse complement strand
ACATATATGTTATGGTTCAATTTATTGGACTATTACATATATGCAATCGGTATTAGAGCTTCTCCTCTTTCCTTTATATTGAAATAAAAAAAATTTGCAAAAAAAAATCACCAAGAAAATTCTTGATGATTTTTATATGTATGAATCTTTTTAAAAGGATTAAATCATTTTTAATTCTTTTCCAACTTTGGTAAATGCTTTAATGGCTCTATCTATGTGATCTGTTTCGTGAGCAGCAGATAACTGAACACGGATACGGTCTTTCCCTTTTGCAACAACCGGATAAGAAAAAGCAATAACATAAATACCTTCTTCTAACATTTTTTCAGCAAAAGTAACAGCCAGTTTAGAACAATCGGGGTATTTCCCAAACATAATAGGAACAATAGGATGTACGCCGGGAACAATATCGAAGCCGGCTTCTGTCATTTTTGTACGGAAATAAAGCGTGTTTTTTTCCAGTTTATCTCTTAACGAAGTTGATTTAGTAAGCAAATCCATTACTTTGCTGGTAGCCCCTACTACTGCGGGAGCAACCGAGTTAGAGAATAAATAAGGACGTGCTTTATTCCGAAGCCAACCTACTATTTCTTTACTTGCAGAAATAGAACCTCCGGAGGCTCCTCCTAAGGCTTTTCCAAAGGTGGTGGTAATAATATCTACTCTACCCATTACACCGCAGTGTTCGTGGGTTCCGCGACCTGTTTTTCCTAAAAATCCGGAAGAGTGACTATCATCAATCAATACCAATGCATCATATTTTTCAGCTAGGTCGCAAATTTCTTTTAACTTAGCAATATCGCCATCCATGCTGAATGAACCATCGGTAGCAATCATACGGAAACGACATTTTTGTGCTTCTTTTAAACAACGTTCCAATCCTTTTGCCATTTTATCGGTGGCAGGATCTATTTCTTCTACATCACGCATATCGGCATGTTTGTATGCCCAGCGTTGTGCTTTACATAAACGTATTCCATCAATTAAAGAAGCATGATTTAATGCATCGCTAATAATAGCATCTTGATCTCCTAATAAAGGTTCAAAAACAGCTCCGTTGGCATCAAAACAAGAAGAAAAAAGAATGGTATCTTCCATACCTAAAAAAGCAGATACTTTTTGTTCCAGTTCTTTGTGAATATCTTGTGTGCCACAGATAAAACGAACCGACGAAAGTCCGTACCCCCTATGATCTATTGCTTCGTGAGAAGCTTTTATTAATTCGGGATGGGACGATAATCCTAAATAATTGTTTGCACAAAAATTTAAGCATTTTTTTCCTTTTACAATAATTTCAGCACCTTGCGCACTTTCAATAATGCGTTCGTGCTTGAATAATTTTTGTTCTTCCAGTTTTTTTAATTCTTCCGAAAGAAAAGCTTTCATTTTATTTTGCATATATCGTTTATTTTATATTTTCTTTTTTATTTCCGTTATCATTATTTCCGTCATTTTTTTAAGATCGTATTTACATTCCAATCCCCAATCTTTCCGGGCAACGGCATCGTCAATACTCATAGGCCATGAATCGGCAATAGCTTGACGGAAGT
>DAOLWT010000338.1:0-1567 GCA_035421345.1 Bacteroidales bacterium | reverse complement strand
AGATATGGTCGTATTCATTCTTCTTATCTTTTTTAATATTTTCCATTATAATGGGGATTATTTCTTCATTAATACTTAGTTTAGGAAAAAAACGAAGAATATAATCCGAGATCTGACTTAATTCATTTAAGGTAAGCAAATTTCTGCGATACGAAATCCACGATGCGGCTATCATGCCTGCTGCAATGGCTTCTCCGTGAGAGATAGGATTATCGTTATCTTTAATAATGGAGTATGTTTCAATGGCATGACCAATGCTATGTCCGAAATTTAAACTTTTTCGTATTCCGGTTTCAAAAATATCGAGGTTTACTAACCTTGTTTTTATTTTAATAGAATGGAAAATAGTTTTATCTAAGTTGTTTTTAAAATCGGTAAGTAGCAACAATTCTTTAAAAAAACGTTTGTCGGCAACGAGGGCATGTTTAATAACTTCGGCAAAGCCCGATAAGATTTGCTTTTCGGGGAGCGTCTCTAAAAATTCGGGATATATAACAATAGCACAAGGGGGCGAAAATAGTCCGATTTGGTTCTTTAATCCATCCATATTAACGCTTAGCTTCCCGCCTATGCATGAGTCGCACATAGAGAGGAGTGTTGTAGGAATATGAACAAAGTCGATTCCTCTCATATAGGTTGCCGCAATAAATCCACCCATATCGCACAATACACCACCCCCTACATTTACAACTAAGGCTTTTCGGTCGAAATGAAGGTCGGAGAGTTGTTTCCATACTTTTTGACAGCTTTGAATCGATTTATTTCGTTCTCCGCTTTTAGTAGGAATAATATGGGCTCCGCTAAAAATATTTTTTAATAAAGGGAGACAATGTATTTGTGTGTTTTCATCAACTAAAACAGCAATAGAGGAATAATTATTATTTTTAATAAATAGCTTAAAATCATTTAAACATTCATGTCCGCTATAAATATTGGGTTTAATAGATGTTTTCATTAGCAAAGAAACTAATTATTATTAATTTGTTGTGCCAGCTTATTTATATTGAGTGAAATTAAAAGGGGCCTTCCTGTTTCCAATTCTTCTCCTTCAATTTCAATAGAATCGATCATTATTTGCCTTTGACTAATCATATATTCTATTTTTCCGGCCGATTGCTCGCTGATAATAATACGTTCGGATTTTTTTAATTCATCAATAATTTTTTTAGTAAATTTCTTTTTATACTGATTATCGTATTTAAACATAGGTTGTTGTTTTTTAGGTCTCAAAATTACACTTCGAATGAATATGTTTTACAATTGTTAAAATATCTTTTTTAAAAAATATGAATGCTCATAAATATTTTTAGTCGATTCGGAAGAAGAATGTTAAATCTTCATGGAATCAATAAAATAAGTAATAATATTTTTGTTGTATTTTTTTAAATAAATTATTGTAAAAAGATATAAACAAACCATTAACAATAATAGATGCAAATCTATTGTTTTTTTAGGGTATCATGGAATAATTTATATTGTTAAATAAAAAATTTAAAAGAAAAAGAGCGATTGGTTTAAAAATCGCTCTTTTTTGGTGATCCCGGCGGGATTCGAACCCACGACCCAC
>DAOLWT010000337.1:0-1675 GCA_035421345.1 Bacteroidales bacterium | reverse complement strand
CACGATTAATGATGCAAAAATCTTGCTTCGAAAAGAAAAAAGCGGTTTTATTGAGATACATACCAGTGGTTTTGGGTTAGGATACCGTAATGGGAAGCATTTAACCGGATATAAAAAAAGGATGTTTGAGGTAGAATTAACTGGAATGAAGCACCCTAAAGAAATTAAAATTATTAACCCAATTCTAATATCAGCAAAACCCTATTTTTACGGAAAACAAAATTCACTTTTTATCATTAGAGGTGGCTATGGTCGACAACGTATTATAAACAGCAAACCCTATTGGGGTGGGGTAGAAATACGTTATTTCTATTACGGGGGAGTATCATTGGGATTATTAAAACCCGTTTATTTATATATTGCGCATGACACAATTGTAGGTAATCTTCATTATTTTACCACCACCATCGAAAAATATGATCCTGCTATTCACTCGGAAGATGATATTTATGGAAGAGCCCCATTTTTAACCGGATTTAAAGGATTGAAACCCATACCAGGAATCTATTTTAAAACCGGACTAAATTTTGAATATGGCGACAGCTATGAAATTTTAAAAGCCATAGAAATGGGTGTTACAGGAGAGTTCTTTATAAAAAAACCACCTTTAATGGCTTATAACTCCAACAAAAACTATTTTTTTTCGTTGTTTCTTAGCTTCCATTTTGGTACCAGAGGGAATGAATAAAAAAGGAATACATATAGTGTAGATAAAAAATGGAAAAAGAACGTAGAACAGTAGATAGAAGAAAACCGGAATGGTTACGCATAAACCTCCCTAAAGTAAATGAATATGCGTATCTGAAACAAAAACTTGAAAAATATCACCTTCATACAATCTGTGAAAGCGGTATTTGTCCGAATATTGGCGAATGTTGGAAAAACAAAACAGCCACCTTTATGATATTAGGCAATATTTGTACACGATCGTGTCGGTTTTGCGCCGTTAAAACGGGAAAACCACTTCCTCCCGACAAATTAGAGCCCCAGAAACTTGCTGAAGTGATACAAGAAATGGAACTGCGCCATTGCGTTATTACATCGGTAGATCGAGACGATTTGCCTGATGGAGGTTCCGGAATATGGGCAGAAACTGTTATTGCTATTAAAGAAAAAAATCCGCTAATTACTATTGAAACGCTTATTCCCGATTTTAAAGGGATACAAGAACAGATTCAGCATTTGATTGATGTAAAACCCGATATTATTTCCCATAATTTGGAAACGGTTGAACGATTAACGAAAACAACACGAGTACAAGCTAAATATAGAAGAAGTTTAGAAGTACTTGCCTTTATTGCCAAATCGGGGATTACGACCAAAACAGGCATTATGCTTGGACTAGGAGAAACAGAAGAAGAAATTTGTCAAACCATGGATGACTCTTTAGCTGCGGGGTGCCAAATTTTTACAATGGGACAATACTTACAACCTACCAAAGAACATTTACCGGTAATTAGATATGTAAATCCGGAAGAATTCCAACAATTAAAAGAAATAGGTTTATCTAAAGGGTTTAAATTCGTTGAAAGTGGTCCGTTGGTTAGATCTTCCTATCATGCAGAAAAACAAATTATACCAATTGTAAATTTAAAATAGTCCAACGGATATTTTAAATTATACAATGGTAATGCCGACGACATATATGTTATAGTACAATTTATTGGACTATTAC
>DAOLWT010000336.1:0-1704 GCA_035421345.1 Bacteroidales bacterium | reverse complement strand
GCAATTAAAGAGGTTTTTCGATAATCTTCACGCGAAAAAATATTGGAGATATGTACTTCAATAACGGGTGTTTTTATAGCAGCAATAGCATCGGAAATAGCAACAGATGTATGTGTGTAGCCTCCTGCATTTAAAATGATACCATCCCAACTAAATCCAGTTTCGTGAAGCTTATTAATTAGCTCTCCTTCAATATTACTTTGAAAGTATTCGATTTTTATTTGAGGATATTTTTTTTGTAAGGTAATTAGAAAATCTTCAAATGAAGTGTTTCCATAAATAGAGGTCTCTCTAATACCTAAAAGGTTTAAATTAGGACCGTTTATGATAATGAGTTTCACCGTTTTTTTCTTCAAAGATAAAAAGTTTATTAATTGATAATAGATAATTTTAATAGGTATTATTAAAATGATGTAATTTTGGATTTGGAAATTAATTCTGCTATGGTTCGTTCAGTTGACACAAAAAATAAATCAGAGAACAAAATTTTTGGCTTTAACAGAAATGTTTTATTTACAGGAATTACCAGCTTTTTAACCGATACTTCAGTAAAAATGGTGTATTCGGTTATGCCTATGTTTCTGCTTTCTATAGGTGCTTCAAAAACAACCTTGTCGTTAATTGAAGGAATTGCCGAAAGTACCGCTTCACTTGTAAAGGCAATGACAGGCTTTTGGAGTGATAAGATAGGGAAAAATAAGCCTTTTATGCTTATTGGTTATGGTCTTTCAGCATTGATTATTCCGCTTTATACGTTTGTTACGTTTCCTGCTCATGTTCTTTATCTCCGTTTTATAGAGCGTTTCGGAAAGGGCATTAGAACAGCTCCTCGCGATAGTCTTATTGCAGGATCAATTCCAAAAGGTGAATCCGGAAAAAGCTTTGGTTTGCAGAAGGCAATGGATAATAGTGGTGCAATAGTAGGTCCTTTAATTGCTTTTCTATTATTGTATTGGCTCCCGGGTAATTATCGCATTATCTTTCTTTTTGCAGGAATACCGGCTATTATAGCAATTTTTGTAATCATATTCGGCATAAAAGAAGCGAAAAAGAACAAAGAGGATTTGTTCAGGAAATTTCATTTTAAAGATTTTTCGGGTAGATATTATTTCTTTTTAGTCATTATTTTCGTTTTTACACTGGGAAATTCTACTGATGCCTTACTTCTTGTTAAAGCAAACGAAGTAGGGATAAAAATTACACTTATTCCACTCGTATATTTAATTACGAATGCAGTAGCTGTTATTTTCGCTATCCCTTTGGGATCTCTTTCCGACAAAATTGGGAAAGAGAAGGTTCTCGTAACAGGTTTTCTGATTTATGCTTTCGTGTATTTCGGTTTCGGTATTTCTACAAACATCGGTGCTATCGTGGCATTGTTTGCTCTTTATGGATTATATTCCGCTGCTACCGACGGAATTCAAAAAGCATTTATTTCGGATATAATTGATAAAAATAAAAAAGGGACAGGATTGGGTATTTATAATGCCTTGTTAGGTATTACCCTTCTACCTGCAAGTATTATTGCCGGGTTTTTGTATGATCATATAAACTCACGTATTCCTTTTTATTTTGGGGCATCAACCTCTATTCTGGCTGCTATGTTATTGGTTATATACACGATGACTAAACCTCGAACTAAAAAACAATTTTAAACCCTATTTCATTAAGATATTCTTATTTTTGCACGATATTCTAATAAGT
>DAOLWT010000335.1:0-1707 GCA_035421345.1 Bacteroidales bacterium | reverse complement strand
AACTGATATCAAGACGAAACGACCTAAATACGGCAATAAAAAATTGAATAATAAAATGGAAAATAATCAATCGGCTTTTATATTATTCAAAACCGAAGACGATAAAATATCGGTAGATGTTCGCTTTGAAGATGAAACAGTATGGCTTACACAAGAGCAAATGGCGTTGCTATTTGGTAAAGCAAAATCAACCATTAACGAGCATATACAGAATATTTTTAATGAAGGAGAGCTTCAAGAGGCCTTGTGTACAAAGAAATTCGGAATTTCCGAATTTCAGCAGAAAGCACCGAATTTTTATAATTTAGATGTAATAATTTCTATTGGCTATCGTGTAAAATCTATACGTGGAACGCAGTTTCGACAATGGGCAACTAAACGACTAAATGAGTATATACGCAAAGGTTTTACGATGGACGATGAACGCCTCAAGAATTTGGGTGGTGGTGGCTATTGGAAAGAATTGTTGCAACGCATACGTGACATTCGTTCATCAGAAAAAATATTTTATCGACAGGTGCTTGATATTTATGCAACTAGCATCGATTACGATCCTAAAGCATCGGTTTCAATTGAATTTTTCAAGAAAGTACAAAATAAAATTCATTATGCTGTACACGGTCAAACAGCAGCAGAAGTTATTTATAACCGTTCCGATGCCGAAAAGGAATTTATGGGTTTATTGACTTTTCCTGGTAACCGTCCCTATTTGAAAGACGTTGTGGTTGCGAAAAATTATTTAAATGAAAAAGAGCTTCGTTCGTTAGGACAAATAGTTTCGGGGTATTTAGATTTTGCTGAGCGTCAAGCCGAACGAGAACAAGCCATGACAATGAAAGATTGGGCTGAACATTTGGATAAAATTTTAACAATGAGCGGAGAAAAACTATTGCAAGGGGCAGGTGTTATAAGCCACGAAATAGCTATTGAAAAGGCAACGACAGAATACAAGAAGTATCAACAAAAAACCTTGAGCGAAGTTGAAAAGAATTATTTAGAAAGTTTGAAAGCCCTTGAGAATAAAACAAAGAAGAAAAATTAAAACCCCGAAAATATTTTTTATAAATTATTTATTTTTTAAACCTTTCGCTTTTTCATATAAAGCAATATCAACATCCGATACCGGTTTTATTTCAATATTATGTGGCGTAGGATGTGTTTCTTCGTCAACACAAATAAATGTAATAAACCCACTCACAAAAGGTTCTTCGGTTACTTCTTTTATAACTTGGATATAAGAAACCAAACTGCTTTTTCCGGCATAAACAATTTTGGAAGTAAATTTTAGAATCTGACCCGGACGTGCAGGCTTAGAAAAATACATTCCATGTATTTTTAAACAAACAACCCTTGATGGATTTATAATTGAGGCCGCAGCAATAAAACCCGACTCTACAAACCACTCGGCCGTTCTTCCTGCAAACAAAGTTCCGTGATGATTTAAATCTTCCCCTTTTACAAGCCTGGTAGTATAAACCATTTTAGGCTCTATTATTATTTTTCCCATAATGTATATATGAATTATATTGAAGTTGCAAATGTAATAATATGTTAACTCATATATAGAGAAATTCAATATTAAAATAATTTTATTCCAATTACAAAATTTAAAATAAAAAAATCATTGTTATGTTTCTAAGTTTTTCGGGTAGTGCAAAAAAATATTTTTGAACAATTAATAAAAATCGTAATTTTACCATACTGCGT
>DAOLWT010000334.1:0-1719 GCA_035421345.1 Bacteroidales bacterium | reverse complement strand
AATCTTGAAAATGATGTAAAAGGATATGATGCACGTGGGAAAGTGGCAATACTAGCGAATATGGTAATGGGAGTTCCTTTAAAATTAGAAGATATCCCATGTAAAGGAATTACCGGAATTACCTTGCCATATATTGAAGAAACTACCAAAGCCAATAAACGATTAAAATTAATAGGCTGTGTAGAAAATAAAAACGGAATAATTAGTGGATATGTAGCCCCTGAAATAATTTCTAAATCTCATCCATTGTACAATATATCCGGCACAACGAATGCGCTTATTTTTTCTACCGATCTTTTAGGAGATATAACTATTTCGGGTCCGGGTGCCGGTCCTATAGAAACCGGTTTTGCTGTATTATCTGATTTATTAAGGATTCACAGAGAAGCGAAATAATAACCTTATTCTAAAATTTGAAAAATTTACGGGAATACTAATTCAAGTATTTTCTTCTTTATTTCAGCATTTTCAAATATACCCACAAACTTTTCGCTGCCTTTACCAATTGTCCATATACCAACAGGGCTTGCGGTATGGTCGGAGGTAGTCCATCCTATTTGTGCATCATCACTATATTTAGCAACAAATGTACTATCAGAAAACAATCGTGATTTATTTTGTTTAGCTAGTATTTGCGGATAAAGAGCATAATAGTTTTTAGATGAACTGCTTTCGTTGTAGCCTTTACCTAAAGTCATCCCTCCTGTTTCATGGTCGGAAGTAACAATAATCAATGTGTTTTCCGGATTTTTTAAATAAAATTCATATGCTTTAATGATAGCCATATTAAAAGAACTAATTTCATGAATTGCGGTAGCGGCATCATTATCATGACAAGCCCAGTCTATTTTCCCTCCTTCAACCATAATAAAAAATCCGTTTTCGTTGATTAAATTATGAATGGCACTTGCCGTATAATTTGCCAGTATCTCTTTGTATTCGGGGTAATCTATTGCATAGGGGAAGGCATAACACTCATCGATTACACTATTTTTCCAGTTTTTTTGTAAGTTTAATATAGTTGTATCTACAATTAATGCGGGCAAAGAAATTTTTTCATTTTTAATAGCTGAAAAATTCAAAATAACATTTACTTTATTTGAAGTTAATTCTGTAATAATTTCATTAAAGGAGTTGTATATTTTTTTAGTCGGGTCTGCATTACCCAACCGGAAGCCACCACCGGCAAAAAAATCATATTTACTACTTATAAGATCTTTTGTTATAAAATCATAATTTTTACGAGTAGGCTGATGTGCATAAAAACCAGCAGGTGTAGCATGATTTAAAGAAACAGAAGTGATAATTCCTATTTTAAACTTTTTTTTGTACAATTCGGCAGCTATGCTTTGCAAAGGCAGATTATTTTTATCATTGCCGATATATCCATATTTTGTTTTTTCTCCACAAGCAATGGCTGTTCCGGCAGCTCCCGAATCGGTTATTTTAAAACTATCTTTGCAATCGGTTTTTGTTAAGCCAAACTTCCAATTATTATTTAAAAAAACCAAGGGCTCGCCTTTTTCTTCCGACATATACTTTTCAGTAAGAAATACTTGGTTTAAGCCCAACCCATCACCAATAAAAAGAAAAATATATTTAGGAGCATTTTGCGAATAAGCAGTAGCTACTTGAATTATACTCCATACAACAATTAAAAAGGAATTTTTTACTTTCATATTTATATAAATTAATTACAAATATACTACCATTGACGTA
>DAOLWT010000333.1:0-1731 GCA_035421345.1 Bacteroidales bacterium | reverse complement strand
CTGTCAGAAAATTTCTTCAAAACTACGGTTCTGTTTTCTCCCCGAAACCGAAACTTCTCTATTCAGAAAAATTGAATTCTTATATTGCGTTTTCGTAGCACATGCTATCTGCACAAAACAGAACCTTGTTTTGTAGCAAAATTTCCTGAAGGCCATTCTTCACGTTGATAAAAAAACATGGTATTCTAATCGATGAATTATCTATGAGTTAGATAGATTGTAAATTTAAAATAATCCCATGGAAATTTTAAATTTTACAATTGTAATGTCGATAACATATATGCAATCGGTATTAAATATCATTATTTCATTTCTCATTGAAATATTTTTTATTAATTTTACCCGTTTTAATAAAATGGCTTTCAACGAAAATAAGTATACCAAACGCAGACTTACAACTTCCTATTTATCAACCATAGTAGGAATGATTTTGGTATTGTATATGCTTGGCTTATTGGGTTTAATTATTATGCATGCCGACAAATTATCGGATTATGTGAAAGAAAATATCGGGTTTACTATTTTTCTGAATGAAGATGTAAAAGAAATAGATATTATTCAGCTTCAGAAAACGTTAGATACTCGTCATTACATTAAATCTACCGAATATATTACCAAAGAAAAAGCAGCAGCTTTGCTCCAAGAAGAAATAGGAGAAGATTTTATAAGCTTTCTGGGATATAACCCCCTTTCTTCATCAATAGAAATTAGGCTAAAAGCCGATTTTGCCAATTCCGATAGTTTAACGGTATTAAAAACCGAATTGGAAAAAAATAAATATGTAAAAGAAGTAAGTTATCAGCAATCGCTTGTATTAACAGTAAATGAAAACATAAAAAAAATAAGTCTGGTACTTTTAGGTTTTAGTTGTTTGTTATTAATTATTTCTATTGCATTAATAAATAATACGATTCGTTTATCGGTATATTCCAAACGTTTTTTAATTAGAACCATGCAACTTATTGGAGCCAAAGAAAATTTTATTTGGAAACCATTTATAATAAAAGGATTGATACAGGGAATTATTGCATCGGTCTTAGCGATTCTATTCCTTTTACTAACATTATATTTTGCACAAAAAGAAATACCCGAATTAAGAGAATTTCAGGATGCCGCATTATTCATAAAACTGTTTATCTTTGTCACATTATTAGGAATTATTATTTCCTGTATTTCGACTTTTTTAGCTGTCAGGAAATATTTAAGAATAAAAACCGACTCACTTTATTATCATTAAATTATTGAAATATGGCTGATGAAAAAGTATCAGGGAAACAATCTGCTGAAATAAAAAAAACAGATTTAACTAAAACTGAATTTGCATTCGGTAAATTAAATTACAGGCTTATGTTTATTGGACTTGCTTTTTTATTGTTAGGTTTTATCCTAATGATTGGTGGCGGGTCTGATGATCCGAATGTTTTTAATCCTGAAATATTTAATTTTCAAAGGTTAACGTTAGCTCCTTTGCTATTACTAACAGGATATATTATTGAAATTTTTGCCATTATGGTAAAACCGAAAGAATAAGTATTTGTAATCCTATGACTTATCTTGAAGCAATTATTATTGCTATTGTTGAAGGTATTACTGAATTTCTACCCATTTCATCAACCGGACATATGATTATTACCCAGGCTGTACTTGGAATTCCATATACAGACTTTGTAAAAGCCTTTACGGTAAATATTCAATTTGGAGCTATTTTATCTGTTATTATTCTTTATTGGA
>DAOLWT010000332.1:0-1765 GCA_035421345.1 Bacteroidales bacterium | reverse complement strand
GGCCTTCAGGAAATTTAGTAACAAAACAAGGTTCTGTTTTGTGCTGTTGGACTTGTGCTAAGAAAACGCAATATAAGAATTCAATTTTTCTGAAATGAAGAGTTTCGGTTTCGGGGAAAAAAACAGAACCGTAGTTTTGAAGAAATTTCCTGACAGCCTATCCCGAATTTTCGGGATTTTGTTTCTTTTCTCATCATGGAGAAAAGAAAATAATAAAAACCTTATTTCTTTTTTCATGAAAAAATATATTTAAATAAAGAATTTTGTGTTAAGTCAAAATTCTACTTATTTTAGCCATAGGTTAGTCAATAAACTAATAAGGCAGGCGTTAAATTTATCAGCCGATAAACTGAAACGCCTGCGAACTAATGAATCATATAATTAATTTTATATAAAATGAAGGACAAAGGAATCCCTTTTCAAGTCATAGATTGGTCTAAAATAGCTAATATAGAATACAAAGGAGAAATAGGTTCCGCATTTTGGAAAACATTGCAATTAGATGGACTTAGAATACGAATAGTCGAATATACTCCAGGATACTTAGCGGACCACTGGTGTAAAAAAGGACATATTGTTCATTGTTTAGAAGGAGAAGTTATAAGCGAAATGGAATCGGGGGAAACCACGCTATTAAAAACAGGCATGACTTATGTTGTTTCCGATAATTTAAGCTCTCATCGTTCTAAAACAATATCAGGAGCGAAGTTGTTAATTATAGATGGTGATTTTCTTATTTAATAAAAATAAAGAAACGTTTAATTTTTAAAATTGTTTTAACGAGAAGCTATATAAATATACGATAAATGAAAAAAATTGTTGTTCTTACCGGAGCAGGGATTAGTGCCGAAAGCGGAATAAAAACATTTCGCGATAGCAACGGATTATGGGAAGAATATAGGATAGAAGATGTGGCCACTTTTGATGCTTGGAAAAGAAATAATGAATTGGTATTGGAATTCTATAACCAGCGTAGAAAACAATTATTAACATGCGCTCCTAACCCTGCCCATTTGGCTTTGGTGGAATTAGAGAAAAAATTCGATGTGCAAATTATTACGCAAAATGTTGATGATTTGCATGAAAAAGCAGGCTCTTCCAAGGTTCTTCATTTACATGGTGAATTAAAAAAATCGAGAAGCACCATCGACGAGAATTTAGTTTATGATATTAAGGGATGGGAATTAAAAATAGGTGATAAATGCGAAAAAGGATCTCAGCTACGTCCTCATATTGTATGGTTTGGCGAAGCAGTACCCAATATTGTTCCGGCAACACAATTATCTTCCAAAGCGGATATATATATCGTAATAGGAACCTCTTTAAATGTATATCCAGCAGCCGGTTTATTAAATTATATTCCGCATCCGGTAAAAAAATATTTAGTCGACCCCAATGGACTTGCTGTTTCCGGTATTATGAATTTAACAGTGATAAAAGAAAAAGCGGGGAAAGGGCTTACTGAACTGGTAGAACAGTTAATGAAGATTGAATAGGAAGGTTAATAACTATTCTTCCTATTAACCCAGATTACGCAATAGGAGCGTAGAGAACTATTTCGTAGCGAGCAGGATTGTGTGTTTAGGATAAATAAAAAATGTTTTTTAATCAAAGTGAAGAATGGCCTTCAGGAAATTTTATTTATTCCTTTTTTTAGAAAAAAAGAATCAAAAAATCGGAAAATTTAAAAGCCCGGCGATGTTCGTTTTGTCGCACAAAGCCAAAGTACAAAGCCACGACCATCACGTCCGTCATCGCACAAAAA
>DAOLWT010000331.1:0-1784 GCA_035421345.1 Bacteroidales bacterium | reverse complement strand
ATTCAAGACGACGAAATAAAAGTCAAGGCTTTTTCGGGAGTTGAAAACATGCAAACTGTTCCTCCTTTTGGAATTAAAGAACCCATTGGTAAGGAGATAAAAGACCTCGACCAAATTGAAATCATTCTTGTTCCCGGAATGGCTTTTGACAGAATGGGCTACAGGATGGGAAGAGGCAAAGGATATTATGACAGATTTTTACCTAAGACTTCAGCAATAAGAATTGGTATCTGTTTCGATTTTCAGCTATTTAATCAAATACCTATTAATGAATACGATGCTAAAATGGATTATATCATTACCGAGAAAGAAATAATAACAATCAATAAAAAGAGGCTGTCTCAAAATTGAGACGGTCTTTTTTTTATTTTTAATTTCTTTCATCAAAGAAATCGATTTATCTGTTTAGAAATTGATAAATCTTTTTATTAACTCTAAAAACAAGAAATAAAATCAGAAAAAATCATTTTAAATGCAAAAAAATAGCATTGCCGCTATTTTACTTAAGTTGTGTGCAAGCAATAGTAAGCCCATTTCAATACTTACCTTTTCCATTCCTTTTAGCAAGAATCGCCTAAAGTTTCTGTTTTGCTTAATCATTCCAAAAACAGGCTCTACATCTATAGGTCGTTTTTTTCTATGTGCAATTCCTTTATCGCTTTTTAGCATTTCAAAAGCATTTCTTTTCAGTTCTCTTAAATGTAGGCTTACTTCAATAATTCTGTTTCCCTTCCCTTTATGACACGAAGCACGAAGAGGACATCCATTACAATTTACAGCCTGAAAACGATGTAATGTTTTTGTATACCCGGCTTCCGTAATCTCTTGTTTTGTTCCTATAAACCGCATTTGTTGTCCAATGGGGCAATAAAAGCAATTTTGTGAAGCATTGTAATAAAGATAATCTGGTGAAAAGGTAGTTTTATAGTCCGGTTTACTGCGTTGATTCTTATCGAAGTAATTGTATTTTACATATGCATCAATGTTGTTTTTAGATAGAAATTCATAATTCTCTTCTGAACCATATCCAGCATCTGTTACTACCTCTGAAGGCATAACGTTGTATTCTTCTTTGAAGCTTTCCAGATGCGGTATCAGCGTTTTGGTATCAGTAGGATTTTGATGAATGGTATAGTGTATCACCATTTGATCCTTTGTGCTTATCTGAACATTGTATGCCGGCTTAAGTTGACCATTTTTCATGTGGTCTTCTTTCATTCTCATGAAGGTAGCATCTTCATCTGTTTTTGAAAAACTATTTCGATCACCGAGCCTCTCTTCGTCTTTTTGATATTGCTCAAGGTTCTTCTTCCAGTTTTTCTTTGCGTAATTTATTTTCTGACGGATTTTTTTTTCTACCGGTTTGTCTTTTAATGCTTCGTTGATCTGATCTATGGTGCGTTGTATATCATCAGGATTCATCTGTGAAAATTCTGTTGGACTTGTATCCTTTAATTCTTCGGATGCTATTTGTTGCGTATAGTTCCATAATTCTTCCAATTGCTTTACGATACGCTCACGTGATGATTTTAGTCGTTTACCCCAAACAAAAGTATAGCGGTTAGCTTTTGATTCTATCTTTGTACCATCGGTATATACTGCCTGTAAATCAACATGACCGCTATCAACCATTAATAGTACTACCTGGCTGAATATTTTTTTTATAATGCCTTTTAATCTATCACTACGAAAACGGTTAAGGGTATTATGGTCGGGCTTTTCCATCCCAGATAGCCACATGAAATGTATGTTCTCTTTTAATGCTGCCTCCATCTTTCGTGATG
>DAOLWT010000330.1:0-1786 GCA_035421345.1 Bacteroidales bacterium | reverse complement strand
GATGTTGGGCTATTGCCTGTAATAATGTCTAAATTAGGTGTTGTGTATAACCCAGCTGTGAACGGAGGACAAGCTTGGTGGACTATGGTTGCAATGGATGTCTGGCATTGGACTCCATTAGTAATTTTATTGAGTTATGCAGGGTTAAATTCAATACCTCAAGAGTTTTATCAGGCAGCCAAAGTTGACGCAGCTTCTATCTGGTCAACATTTCGATATATTACTCTTCCTAAGCTCAAATATGTTTTAGTAATTGGCCTTTTACTTAGGGTAATGGACTCTTTTAAAATGTATGATGAAACTTTTTTACTAACAGCTGGAGGACCAGGAAATGCAACAGAACTACTAAGTATTTATACCGCAAAAGCTGCCAGGGGTTCAAATTATGGCTTTAGTTCAGCAGTTTCACTAGTTTATCTTTTTATTGTGATAGTTTTATGTTTCATTTTGTATAAAACAGTAATGAGCATAGGGGAGGCAAGTAAATGAAAAGTAATTTTTTAAAATATTTAGTATTAGTTATTTACCTCTCATTATTACTTATACCAATTTACTGGATGTTGAATATTTCTTTAAAGCCTAACCTTGAAACACAAACAAAAATAACTTATATTCCAGAAACACTTACATTTGAAAGTTATGGTAGAATATTCAGTTCGAACCAGTGGAGATTAACCTTTCTACAAACTTTCGCATATGTTCTTTTAAATGTTGGAATAGTAATGTTAGTTTCGATACCAGCAGCTTATGCATTTTCAAGGCATGATTTTTGGGCAAAAAACCACCTATTCTTCTGGCTTCTCACAAACAGAATGGCACCCGGTGCCGCCTTCGCATTACCAATTTTTATTCTATTCTCCGAGTTAAGACTAACCGACAATGTGTTAGGTGTTTCATTAGCTCATTGTATGTTTAATGTACCTCTTGCCATTTGGATTCTTGAAGGTTTTATGTCAAGTATACCAAAACAAATTGACGAGACGGCATTTATTGATGGGTATGGGTTTCTTGGTTTCTTTAGAAAGATATTTTTGCCTTTAATAGCACCGGGATTGGGAGTAACGGCATTTTTTTCGTTTATGTTTTCTTGGGTCGAATTACTTTTATCTACCACATTAACCAGCGTTAAGGTGAAGCCTATAGCTGCAACTTTAAGTATATCGTTAAGTGCGGCTGGTTGGGATTGGGGAGTTATTGCTGCGGCTGGTGTTTTAACAATGATACCAGGCGCAATAGTGATTTATTTTGTAAGGGATTATATGGTTAAAGGTTTTTCCTTGGGGAGGGTTTAATAATATATGTTTGATTGGATGTATTTAACAAACCAGAGTGTATATACAATTTTAATTTTAGTCGGGTTAATAGTCTTAATGAATATACTTGATGTAATATTTCCCAATCATTTCAGGAAGGGATTCCTTCCAATAAGCACGACAAGAGGAGAAAGATTTTTTATTGTTCTTTTATGTTCGGTATCATTTTGGTTTTTATGGTTTAAATTTTTTAATTTACCGATTGCTTATTCTTATATATTTGTTATACCGATGGATTTTATCATTATGAAATGGGCATAATTTTATATTAAGGATTTATTGAAAGGCATTTTATAAAAGTTTTTTGATAGAACGTATTGAGTGTTATTGAAAGGGTAAGAATTGTAATATTTATCAAGATAAAATATGTAAAATAATATAGTTTTTAGAAATTAATATTAATTGTATTTATGTTTCATAATAAAAAAGAGAAGGGGTGATTAAAGAAGAAAAAGCGGTAAAAAGCAGTAATT
>DAOLWT010000329.1:0-1797 GCA_035421345.1 Bacteroidales bacterium | reverse complement strand
TCGATCTGATAAAAGAAACCGGAAAATTTTCCATTATAGATGTTTATCTTCGATTAGCTATTTATCATAAAATATACGGGTATGAACATAATACGGGTTATTGGATTGATATGGGGAAACCGGAAAGTATATTACAAGCATCCACTATTTTAAACCGGTTTTCATATTAATTTCTTACTTATGAAATTCCTTGAAAAATTAGCAGATGAAATAATTCGGACGAACGAAAAAACCCTCGATAAAATTTGTATTGTACTCCCAAACAGAAGAGCAGGTCTTTATTTAAAGAAACACCTTGCTAAAAAAATCGACAGCATAATATGGGCGCCTGCCATTTTTTCGATAGAAGATTTTGTTTGCACGATAAGCGGACTTGAAAGTGTTGATAACACTACATTACTTTTCGATTTATATTATATTTATCAAAAAATAGAAGGAGATAAAGCACAGAAATTCGATGAATTTTTAAATTGGGGTAGCATTTTATTAAATGACTATAGCGATTGTGATATTAACTTGTCGGATACTGAAAAAATATTCCAATACCTGAATGAAGCCAAAGCCGTTAATTTGTGGAACCCCGAAAACTTAAGCCTTACCGAACACGAAAAAAATTACCTTTCTTTTTATAATTCATTAAGCAAATACTACACCGAATACACAACATACTTACTTCAAAAAAACTGCGGTTATCAAGGCTTGATATATAAAAAAGCAACAGAAAAAATTGATTTGTTTATAAATGAATGTGTTTATTCAGAAATTATTTTTGGAGGTTTTAATGCTCTAACACAAAGCGAAGAAAAAATTATTAAAACACTCATTGACGCTAAAAAAGCACGAATATTTTGGGATACCGATGCGTATTATATGGAAAACCCACTAAATGAAGCAGGTGATTTTTTACGTAGATATAAAAATGAAGGAAAAGCGGAGAACTTTAACTGGGAAGAAAATAATTTTAAGCAAACAGAAAAAAATATTTCTATTATCGGCATCCCTTCTAATGTAGGTCAAGCACAAATGGCAGGGCAAATAATTTCTAATCAATTGTCTATTAAGGAAAATCCGGAAAATACGGCCTTGGTTCTTGCTGATGAAACATTATTAACGCCTGTTCTTTTTTCGCTCCCCGATTCTGTTAAAGAAATGAATATTACCATGGGGTATCCTCTTGCAAATTCCCCTTTACATAGTTTGTTTAAACAAATTTTCAATCTTTGTATTCATGCAGCAAAATACAGCAAGGATAATCAAAAAAAATATTATCAAAAAGACTTAATCGCTTTTTTCAACCATCCTTACTTGCAGATTATAAGCCAAGAAAATGAATCTATTGCAAAATTAATTTATAAACTAAAAAACTCAAATCGTATTTTTTATTCGTCCGAAAACATTCTTCAAAACCTACATCATTCTTGGCTTACAACACTATTTGCAAATTCAGAGGAAACCCCTTTATCTATGTTGGAAATATTCACTTCATTTATTCTTTATATGAAAGGAATATTTAAAGAAGCAAAAAATAGCGCAGGAACCAATTATGATATCGATAACGAGTATCTTTATCATTATGCTATTATTATAAATAAACTAAAAGATTATGTTAAAGAATATCCATTTATAAGCGATTTAAAAACGCTCGATTCCATTTTTGCTTCGCTTGCAGAAAGTACCAGTATTCCCTTTTTTGGAGAACCGCTAAAGGGCTTGCAAATTATGGGTATGCTTGAAACCCGTTCACTCGATTTTGATACGATTATTCTATTATCCGTTAATGAAAACAAAATTCCTTCT
>DAOLWT010000328.1:0-1826 GCA_035421345.1 Bacteroidales bacterium | reverse complement strand
ATACCGCATACGACCAATATGTAAAACCTATATACGGTGGTGTAGGCATACAACTTGCTACAAATCATTTTTTTTATAAAGACGTTACTACCATTGATGGAGCTTATGCATATAATTTTAATGTTAATGATAATTTATATATACGACCTGCAATTAAGTTTGGGTTTGGCTATTTAGATTACGATTGGAGCAAGCTTGGAGTAACAAATAAGAATTATTCAACACAATATTTTAATCTGGGTGCCGGTTTGCTTGTATCCTATAAAAACCTTGTCGCCGGGGTTTCTTCCAATCATTTGAACAGACCTGATATAGGGAAGTCCGGAGAAAGTCGCTTACCTTCAAAATTAATTATTCATGCTAATTACCAATTTGATATTAATGAAAAAACAATTTTAACACCCGGAATCTTCGGTTCTAAACAGCTAGATGCGTATGAAATAGTTTATAATCTATTTCTAAAATATGATTTTCTTAAAGCAGGAATCGGTTTCAGACAAGGGTTTAATTATAGTGATGGATTCATCCTAATGCTTGGTTATTGCAACAATTGGATGAGCGTTGGTTATAGTTTCGAGAATACTATGTCTCATCTGTTAAATAAAGCAGATGGCATACATGAAATAACAGTCGCTTTTAAATTTAATTGTAAAAATGATAAAGAGACCTTTAAAATAACGCAAGCTTTTGGTTTCTGATTCTTTTAAAGAAACCATAAATATTCCATGTTTTCGCTTGTATGCAGGCAGAAGTAACACATAAAAATTTTAAGATGGAACGCAATAAAAACGTTTATAAAAAGGAGATGCAAACAGAACATTTTGAAGTCTTAATTAAAATAATATTAAAAAAATGAAACTAGAACATCGCAAACAGAAAGTAATACCATTACGGCATTTTATTTTTAGACTTGGACGATATGGAGTATTTGCAATATTATTAATCATTATCTCTGTTTCAATTGGTACTTTGGGTTATTCATATTTCGGACAACTTAGTTGTATTGATAGTTTTCATATGTCTTGTATGATTTTAACAGGTATGGGGCCTGTTGAAGAAATGAAAACGGATGGTGCTAAGTTATTCTCATCATTTTATGCGCTATATAGTGGCGTCGCCTTTTTGAGCATTACAGCAGTGTTCTTTGCGCCTATTATTCATCGACTTTTACATATACTCCAAGTTGAAACGAATGAAGATGAAAAGTAATGAAAAGAAGATAAATAAATACAACCGATAATTTGTCAACCACTTTTAACTTGGACACGTTTCAATAGATTTCCCATATTTGTTTGCGATTTTTAATTTAATAAACAGGGCTTGAGGACGCGGGGGGGGGGGAATCAGAGTGAGAGTTAAAGAGTTGAGAGAGAAAAAAATAATTATTAAACAAGTTGTTTCGTGAACCTTTACCTCCGAAAAGAGTTTAAGAAAAAAATTAATAAAGAAATACCAATAACAATTTTACTATCTTTGAAATTAAATAATAAAAGGAGGTTTTTATGAGTCAATTAAGTTATGTATATCTTATTGCTGCAATAATTTTTATTTTCCTTATAGGAATAAGAATTGTTCGTCCAACACATCGTGGGTTAATAGAACGATTAGGAAAATATAATCGCTTTGCAAATCCCGGATTTCATTGGATAATTCCGGTTATAGAAAAAATGTATCAGGTAAATGTTACGGAACAAATGGTAAATGCCGAACCCCAAGAAATTATTACCAACGATAATTTAAATGCAAGGGTTGATGCACAGGTTTATTTTAAAGTGAAAGAAGACGAAGCGAATGTAAAGAATTCGCAATATCAGGTTAATAATTAT
>DAOLWT010000327.1:0-1841 GCA_035421345.1 Bacteroidales bacterium | reverse complement strand
CAATTAAAATTTTTAGAGAAATATGCACTTGACTTAGGAGGCATAGTTGGCAGCTTAGGAATTCAAAACGAGCGAAGTGTATTTACTTCAAATGATGGGAAGATTAAAGCAGCTCCTGTTATTTGTTATGAATCTATATATGGAGAGTTCGTTTCTAAATATGTTCGTAACGGAGCTAATGTTATCTGTATTATTACAAACGACGGATGGTGGGAAAACACTGCCGGTTATAAACAACATTTTGAATATGCCCGATTAAGAGCTATTGAGAATAGAAAAAATATTATTCAATCAGCTAATACTGGAATTTCAGGGTTTATTAACCAAAGAGGAGATGTTATTCAAAAAACCTCTTGGTGGAAAGAAGAAGTATTAAAAGATAATGTCTTTTTAAACGACCAAAAGACAATTTATGTAAGATATGGTGATTATATTGCGAGAACATCTTATTATATGAGTTTGGCAATCATTTTATTTACAATTTTTCTTTCTATTAAAAACAGGGTAAAAAGTAGAGGAAGTGAAAAATAACAGGAATAGGAAAAATATTTATTCGCTGCAATTACAACATATTTCTATTTTAGTGCGATTTGAGATAACTTTTTTTCTGAAGTTTTTGTAAGAACTATTTCGCCATATTTTTTTAAATACCTCTTTATTTAAATTTCCCATTTTGTATTCGGCATCTTTATCGAAGCAACATGGAACAATATCCCCGTCCCATGTAATAACGAGCGATTGCCATAAACGAAGACATCGATTTTTTATTTTCTTTTTTAAAACAACCTTACCTTCGGCACCTATAAAATATCTTGAATATTTACCATTCGAGGGGATAAGAGAATTGTCATTTTTATAATCATAAATTTGAGCTGTTTTTAATTGCAATTCATCTACCTGTAAATCCTTTGCTAGCTGTTTTATTTCCGTTATTTTATGCTCGTTTGTTTTTAACACCAAAAATTGAATAATAATATATGGACTTGTTGATTTTAGTTTCGTTTTCCATTCCACTAAATTTTTTATACCGCTGATAACATTATCAAAATTACCATTTTTCCGATAGGAGGAATATGTTTCTTGGTCTGTGCCGTCGAGCGATATTATTAATTTATCGAGTTTTGACTCGATTGTTTTCTTCGCATTTTCATCATTTAAAAAATGACCATTGGTTGATGTTGCTGTATATATTCTCTTCGTTTTAGCATATCGAACCATTTCAAAAAAAGATTTATTTAAATAAGGCTCTCCTTGAAAATAGATAATCAAGTATGTTAAATAGTGCGAAATGGGATCTAGGTATTTTATAAAATTATCAATGGAAATTGAACCGGTAGGTCTGGAAAATTTTCTTTGTCCACTAGGGCATTCTACACATTGCAGGTTGCAGTTTGTGGTAGCTTCAATAGAAGCGCTTACAGGCATTCCCCAATGAATCGATTTTTTAAAAATAATGGATAATATATAGCTGATATAATTCAGAAAAATATTACCTATTTTCTTACTATTTAAAACCGTTACATAATGAATAAAATCGAAGAACCTGGCTTTCACAAAAAATATTTTAAATTTTATTTATCAATATTTTTCGTTAAGTTCTTAACCAAATAGAATTTGTTAAAAAATTCTTTGGCAATAATTCGTAACACCGTATATGAAGGGATAGCAAGCATCATTCCAGGAATTCCGGCAACACTACCGGCAATTAAAATTACTAAGAAAATTTCTAGTGGATGAGCTCGAACACTACTTGAGAAAATTAGTGGTTGTAATACTAATTCATCAATTAAATTAACGATAACAAAAACAGAAATCATTTTTAGTATTAATGGAATCATCTG
>DAOLWT010000326.1:0-1865 GCA_035421345.1 Bacteroidales bacterium | reverse complement strand
TAAAATCACAACCGAAATAGAACGCACGAAGCGAACTATTTACAGAACGAATATAGAAAAAGTATTTAAAAAAACAAAAACTAACATTTATGGAAATTAATACAGCAATAGCACCACAAACAGAAACTATAAACTTAACATCTTACAATATACACGGGCAGAAACTAAGAGAAGGAATAATAAAAATTGACTTTGAAAAAGAAAAGGTAATATTTCCAAGTGGTAAAGAATACAGTGTTTTAAATGATTATGAATTTACATACAAAATATTGAAAGGCACAATAAAAGCCGCCGGAGGAATAAACGGACTATGTAAATTCTTTAATGAAATAAATACAAAAGACAGCCCATTTAATCCTTGTTATACAAATTTATTTATAGAATTATAACCAACAAAAACTAATTATATGAAAAATTTAGAAACATTTTTTGAAACATCAAACTTTGATAGTAAGAATATCACTAACAAAGGAACGCAGGTAATACCACAAACAGCACTCGATAAAATAGAACGAGAAGGCGCAACGCTTGAATTTTTACAGGAACTAAAAGCACCGGTTTTTAAGTACAGAACGCAAATAACAATACACGGAATATTTGCAGAACTGAAAAATAACTACTTAGGAGGATATAAAAGTATATTCCAAAATAAAAACCTATCAATAGGCGTAAAATGGAACGCAGTAGATTACAGTAAGAAAAAAGTAATTTACGAAACCATAAAAAGGTACTGCAAAAATTGGACTATAAGCAAAAATAGCAACGAGTATTTCATTTACAAAACTTCAAAAACATTCTATAATAAAGAGGAATATAAAACCCTATTGGAAAGTACAAAAGCTGATTTACAGCACATAGACAATAAACTATTTTTTGGAAATTGTGGAGTTTATTTAAGCAAACATTTATACGGAGGATATTTTTTAGTGACGTATGTAAACATAGGCGGAATATTACAAGACAATGTAAATAAATGCATTGAAAATATTTGCCAGGCGGATATGGAAACTATTAATTTAAAGTTTGCACAAGAGGATAAGGAACGAGCAGAAAGAGAAGCACAACGAAAATTAGAATATAACAGAGAAGTAGAGGAACGCAAGGCGAAACAAGCACCTATAATGGATGCAGCAAGGGAAATATTAAGAGAAGCAGGATATACATTAAAAGAAAAAACAGCCATAAACACAGAAAGTATTTTTATTAAAATTTCTACTGATGTAGACACAGGCAGATTTTCATTCACAGCATACAAGTATTTTAAAGAACCACGACAAAAGAAGTTCAGATACCTAAAAGCAACAAGCAGTGATCTAAATTTTCAGTTTGAGGACAACGGATATAACAGACAGGAAACAGTGCAGACGGAAACAACCGCATGGATAATGCCAATAGAAACAAAGTCAGTGCCGGAGAAAGCGATAAAAGAAAAGGCGCAAGTACAAGTACAAGTACAGGTAAATGGAAACATTGAAACAGTAGTTTACAGCGATAAGGCAATAGCAATTTTTGGAGACACGAAACCGATTAAAGAAAAACTAAAAAGTATAGGCGCAAGATTTAACCCGTTCCTGATGCACAACGGAAACAAACAGGCAGGTTGGATATTGCCAGTAAGCAAACAAACATTATTAACAAGTATCATTTAACCACTTAAAAAACTAAAAATGGAAAACACAACAGCACAGCCGGAAAAGTACAAGATTGTACTATTCACACCGCAAGGAATTAAAACGGAAATATACAGCACCGAAACGGAGTTGAAAGACTTTGAATCTGAAATGGTGAAAAAGTACGGAACATTTATAACACAGTCAAGTAAATTAATCACAAACTAAAATCAATATTTATGGAAACTATATTAA
>DAOLWT010000325.1:0-1874 GCA_035421345.1 Bacteroidales bacterium | reverse complement strand
AAATGTAGATAAACAAAAACAAACCAAAAAAATGATTGTGGTTAAATAGAATATCATATAAATTCAAATAGAGGCTACTTTTTCGGTAGCCTTTTTTTATGATTAAATCTATATTCCCAATAAAAGGTGCTTATTATAATTTTTTTTATGATATTTGCATGATAATTTTGAATACAAATAAGTAGAACAAAAATTATGAAAAGAATTTTAACGGTATTATTTATTTTAAGTATTATTAGTATAAACATAAATGCTCAAGTTAATTTTGGTGTAAAAGCCGGATTTAATTTAGCTAATATGAACTCAAACACCAATTCTAAGAGTATCCCTACATTTCATGCGGGAATAATAGCAGATGCTACAATAAATGATTTTTTATCCGTTCAACCTAATTTGCTTTTTTCCGGAAAAGGAGCTAAATATGACTTCGTCGGTTTTACTTCCATTACACATATTTATTATGTTGAACTTCCAATTTTAATTAAAGCACATGCGAACTTGGGAGGAGTCGATATTTATGGATTAGCTGGGCCTGCCATCGGTTTTGGTGTAGCTGCAAACAACAAATCATCTTTAACAGATGAGTCTGTTAAGTTAACGTTTGGCTCTGGACTAGAAGATTCATTTAAGCCATTAGATATGGGAGTTATGTTTGGCGCCGGAATTGAAACAGAGTCAGGATTATTATTAGGCGTTTCTTATGATTTAGGATTGTCTGACATGAATCCACATAATTTGGGTGGCGTTATGAAGAATGGAGTTTTAGGAATTTCGATAGGATATTTATTCAATAAAAATTAAAATTAAATGAAGAAAAACACGTATTATACGCTAGCCTTTTTGTTTCTTTTCCTTTTTCCTTTCTGTTTAACAGCTCAAAGGGATAATTCGAAAATTCGGGAAATAGAATTATCTTCAAAAAACGAAATTAAAGGGCCTACAGATACATTACAAGCTGTCAGTTTTCAAACGGGAACTCCAACTTTATACAAATATGTTGAGGGTGGTTATACTTTTGGTGTTAATCAACTGGGTGATCTTGCCTATGCTCAAAAATATAAAGTTTCTATTTCTTATATGGTAGATGGCGTTGCATTATGGGTGGGAGCTAAAAATCAAGTAGGAACAGCCGATACATTAAAAGTTATTTTATATTTGCTTAATGGACCCGGTACCGATACCTTAGGACCTGTTAGTAATGCGCCAGATACGTCATACGCTATTGCAAAAATCCCTGTAAATCAAATTGATACCAATGAGTTAACTGTTGTTATGTTTTCAAAACCAATTTATGTTTCTTCGAGTTATGCACTTGGTGTTGATTTCTCTTTAATGGGCAACGATACCATTGGATTAGTTACTACCAAAGATGGAGATGCATTAAAAACACAGTTATCTTGGAACCAATGGAGCGATAAAACCTGGCATACCGTTTTAGAACCACTGAACTGGAAAATGGACATAGATTTAGGAATATTTGCTGTTGTAGATATGACATCCGCTAATATTACTGAAAATGATTTTGTGAATGGATTAAAAATGTCCGTATGTCAAATCGATTTAAATGGAAACACATCAGTTGCATACGAAATAAAAGAAGAAGGGGATGTGTCGTTAGAAATATATGATATTTCAGGCAAATTATTAAATGTTTTTCATGAAGGAAGAAAGCCAGCAGGGAAATTTAATATAACTATAAATAATCAATCTCAAAGCGGAGTTTATTTATATTCGCTTAAATCAGGAAGCCATCGCTTAACAAAAAAAGTGGTTCATTCGAAATAAGGGTTTTTATTAATATTATTCATTAAATACATACTGAATAATATTTGCACCCATTTGAAGTGCTTTTAATCTGGTTGCTTCAGAATCGT
>DAOLWT010000324.1:0-1909 GCA_035421345.1 Bacteroidales bacterium | reverse complement strand
TTTCGCTTGTATTAATTACACAATAATAAATTCCATTTTCCCATTTACTTACATCGAGATTAAATGTAGCATTATTGGGGATTACAGAAGAAGAATATACCTTTTGTCCGACCGAATTATAAATAGCTAATTCTATTTTAGTATTATCGGAAGGATAATTTAGATAAAAAGTGGCTTCATTAGAAACAGGGTTTGGCGTAATATTAAATGAATAAGAATCCGATAAATCCAAAATAGATGTAGTTTCGTTGTATGTTTTTTTAATAGTACGACTTATAAGATAATCGCCCACTCTAAAAACTAAGTTATAACTAAATTCTTGACCGTTTGTAATAGCCGGATTTAAGGTATACGAAATTGCCCCTGTGCTTTGTTGAAAAGAAGTCATTCCGGTAAATGTAACGGAGTCGCCAATTGTTTGTATCCAATTATCTAAGGGGACAATTTTAACATAAAATGTAGCAGGATCAACGCAAACACGTTTAATATTAAAATTAAAATTTCCTTGTTTATTTTGAATGGATACAGGAGAAAGATCTTTAACAATAGCTTTATGCGAAAACTGAGTTGCTAAAAGATTCATATACATGTTTTGTTGACAAAGAGGAACAATTCTACTTTTGGTAGGCCAAAATCCATCGGAGCTGGAACCAACTTCAGGAGCATATTCAATAATTTTATTTTTAGTAGTTTGTTCACCATATGCCCAATCACAAGAACCTCCTGTTCCTGTATATCCAAGCGTCATATACACAGTCCCTACATTATAATTATTTTCGGCTGTTAACAAATCACCGGCTGTCTGAAAATAAGCATGGTCAGGAGTTTGATATTCGCCACTTGTACCGGTATAACACCACGGATGTATCATTAAGTTGCTATAACAATGATAACTGATAGAATATTCAAATTTATGTGCAGTAAAAAAATCACGCATAATTTGTGTTTCCGGTTCTGAAAAAGCAGCCGTACCTCCATATGAATCGGACGAAGGGGTGGTAACATTCCCTGGCGACCAGCGATAGCTGTAATTTCGGTTAATGTCAACCCCGTAACTACCTCCATTATTTTTTCTATTCTTTCGCCATGTTCCACCACCGGAAGGGTTTGTGGTTTCATTATATTTATATCCATCAACATTAACACAGGGTATAAAAAATAGTTCGGTATTATCGACTAAAAATTTAATAGAATCGTTGGTATTATAGTTTTCAAGTAAATAATACATATAAAAAATAATAGAGGTCATTCCCGCCGGTTCTCGAGCATGATGTAATGCATTAAAGAATGCATCTGGTTCTTGAGGCTCTTCTATATTTGGGTTATCGGAAATTTTTACATAATAAATAGGACGACCTTCTACGCTTGTTTTAGTTCCTATTTGTTTTTTTGCTGTAATTAAATTAGGGTAAAGAGACACCATTTTATCGAGTTCCGTATAAATTTGATCTAATGTTAAAAAATTCCCCATAGAACCATAAGGAAAATTTACTGGGGTTGTATAGGCAAAAACTTCTTTAGTGTTTACGTCGATTAATGTGTCATTTTCGTTACGCTGCTTGTAAAAATCGGCCATATCAGCTATTAAAACGGTATAAGAATAGCCGTTTTGTTTAAGAATTTCTACTTCTTTTTCAGAAATTTCCAAAACAATGCCATCTGTTTCTAGGCTAATGTTTTCATCAACCAGAACACCTAAATTGACGATGTTTTGTATTTCATTATGGGTTGTGAATACCTTAATTTTACTATATTTTTCGGGTATATCTTGAGAAAAAGAAAATGTATTTATTTGCAGAAAAGCAACAAATACCATTAATGAAGTAAAAAGTTTCATATGAAAAGAATAAAGATGAATAATTAGAGATTTTACATATAATCAAAGATATAAAAATATATAACATATTAT
>DAOLWT010000323.1:0-1925 GCA_035421345.1 Bacteroidales bacterium | reverse complement strand
TGCATTAGCTGTTAAGGAAGCCCATTTCGATCGAAGCGTAAATGAGGCACTAACAAATGTAATTTATAAGTTAGAAAAACTAGAAGTTGCCAACAGAATACAAAAGCGCATAAACGTTAGAAATCCGAGTAATACGCTTTTTAATTCCATTGATTCCATTAATAATATGTTTATGAAAGAAATGGAATCTATGTTGAATAATTTTAATGTGCAAAGATCTTCCTATATAAATTATACCAGTAAAAAAATAACGGTAGAATATACCGAAACTATACCCGGAAGTTATATTAAACAAATAGATTCGAGTATAATAACCATTAATGATAATAGAGATACCATTAGAAAAACAAAATCAGAAGTACAGCCTGTTTCTATTCCCGAATATTATTATCCAACCAATCATATTGATAGCATAAGCGATAAAATAGATAAATTTATAAAAAAATCATTTTTAGTGAGTGATGTTTTTGAAGAAATGTTTAATAATAAATATAGTTTGCCTATTGAAGAGCGTATAGAACCGAACAAATTAGATTCCTTAATACGGTCGGAACTTTTAAATAAAGGAATCAACACCGATTTTGAATTTGGAATATTTAGTTCCGAAAAAAACGATTTAGTAATTGAAAAAACCGGACGATACCATAAAGATTTAATGGAAAATAGTGTTGCTTTCAACCTTTTCCCTAGCGACCTATATAGTGCCCCCGAATATTTATTAGTATTCTTCCCCAACAAAGAAAAATATCTTTTTACTCAAACCTGGTTAATGTTATTTATTGCGGCTATTCTTATTATTTTAATTATTCTTTCTTTTATTTATACTATCAGAACCATTATTAAACAGAAAAGACTTTCTGAAATGAAAAATGATTTTATAAATAATATGACACACGAATTTAAAACGCCTATCTCTACTATCTCTTTGGCATGTCAAGCCCTTACCGACGATGATATTGCAAAAACAGAATCGCTTTATAAGAATTATTTAAATGTTATTGGCGACGAAAATAAGCGATTGGGGACTATGGCCGAAAAAATTCTACAAACAGCGGTATTAGAAAAAGGACAAATCAGATTAAAATATGAACCCATGGATGTTCATTTTATTATAAACGAGATAATAAAAAATATGGAGATTCAGGTAAAAGCGAAAAACGGACAAATAATACCCGAATTACATGCAGAATCATGTATTATTAATGCCGATAAAATACATATTACGAATGTAATTAGTAATTTAGTTGAAAATGCAAATAAGTACACATTTGATAACCCCATTATAAAAATATCAACACTAAGTAATCAGTTGGGAATATATGTTTCTGTAGAAGATAATGGGATAGGGATAAGTCAGTCGAATTTAAAAAAAATATTCGATAAATTATATCGCGTACCTACCGGAAATATTCATAATGTTAAAGGATTCGGATTAGGATTAAGTTATGTTAAAACCATTGTAGAAATGCATCATGGTACCGTTGATGTTTCGAGTGAACTAAAAAAAGGATCAAAATTTACTATATATTTGCCTTTTGGCGAATCAAATATTTAATATATGATGGAAAGCAGTGAAATTAAAGTACTTTTAGCCGAAGATGACCACAATTTAGGCACTATATTAAAAGCCTATCTCGATGCAAAAGGATTTCCAACCAAGTTATTTGTAAACGGGAAAGAAGCTTATGATGCATATGTAAAAGAGAAATTCGATTTTTGCGTGCTGGATGTGATGATGCCTGTAAAAGATGGATTTACCTTGGCAAAAGATATACGAAAAATGGACAAAAAAATTCCAATTCTTTTTCTTACGGCTAAATCGATGCAAGAAGACCGTATTGAAGGCTTGCAACTAGGAGCAGATGATTATTTGACCAAACCCTTTAGCATGGAAGAACTGGTACTTCGCATAAAAGCAATCTTAC
>DAOLWT010000322.1:0-1933 GCA_035421345.1 Bacteroidales bacterium | reverse complement strand
GCCTAAAAATAACATGTTAAAGGTATATATTAACCCCAAAACAATAATAGACTCCATTTCCGAATATGAGAATAAATTTGAAATTGGCCAGTGGAATATGATCTCCATAAATAATGAAACATTCCGTTTTGGTTTACCCGACCTTAAAATAGTAAGTAGCGAAAACAACTTTTATCAATTGCAAATCAACTACAGTTCTAAAGGGTCTTCTAAAGAAGAAGCAACAAATCGTATTCAAAAAATTGAATATAATGCTTTACAAAACGACACATCGCTTGTTCTTGACCCATATTACATACTTAAAGGGAACGAAAAATGGAGAAATCAAAATATTAAAATTATTATTAAAGTCCCTTTATGGAAAACTATTTATATAAGTCCGGAGGCTTCTCGATTGCTAAAATCAAACAACGACAATTACGAAACGATGAAAGATTTAGCAGGCAAACAATGGATTATGACAGAGAATGGATTAAAGGAATATATGGCAAACCCACTGCAGAATGCATTAGATACGTTAAAATAAATCAGCTATAAAAATTATTTAAATTATGCTATAAGAATCTATTTTCCTTTTATAATATTATAGTGTTTGTATATTTGTATTAGAAAATATTTTCAAAATCATTAAACTATTCTAATGAATATTACAGAGAAAGAGTCTAACTACAGCAATATTGACTGTATGAATGTAAGAGAAATTCTCTCTTGTATTAATAAAGAAGATTCAACTATTGCCGAAACTATTTATAGTGTAATTCCTCAGATTGAACAAGTAGTTGAAAAAATTATTGAAAAAGTGAAGTCAGGAGGACGTTTATTTTATATTGGCTCCGGCACAAGCGGAAGACTCGGCATTATTGATGCAGCTGAATGCCCCCCTACTTTCGGTGTTGACGAAAACATGATAAATGGATTAATTGCCGGCGGTGACAAAGCAATTCGAAAAGCAATTGAACATGTGGAAGATAATTACGATGCCGGTTGGGAAGATTTATTAAAACACGATTTAAACCAAAACGATGTGGTTATTGGTATTTCTGCTTCAGGAAAAACACCATACGTAATAGGAGCTCTTCAAAAATGTAGTCAGTATGGCATTACAACAGCCGCCATTACGAACAATCACAACACTCCACTTGCACAAGAAGCATCTTATGCTATTGAAGTTATTACCGGCGCTGAATTTATAACCGGGAGTACACGTATGAAAGCAGGAACGGCTACAAAGCTTATCCTTAATATGATTTCAACTACTTTAATGATAAAATTAGGTCGAATTAAAAACAACAAAATGGTTGATATGCAATTGGTAAATAACAAACTAATTGACAGAGGAGTTCGAATAATAATGGGGATGAAAGATATCTCTTACGATGAGGCGAAAGAGCTCCTACTTCAACAAGGAAGTGTTAGAAAAGTTATTGAAAATACAACAGAATAACACAAAGGTAGGTTATGCATAATATAGAGCCTTTCTGGTTATGGAGAGATTTATATATATCTGCCGAAGATGAACGATCTCCGCTATATAACCGTCGATACAACGAATTTGAATACACAAATACAGTTTACAATTATGTAATCCATCCTCAATGGGATTTTATAGGCTCTTCTACCTTGTATTTAAAAATTATTTACGTTGACTACTCATTATCTTATGCTATTATAGAATTAATGGGAGAATGGAACGATTGTATTTATAATGATGTCATGTTTTTTAAAAGAAACATAATTGAGCCTATGATGCAAGAAGGTATTAATAAATTTATTCTTGTAGGAGAAAACATTTTTAATTTTCATGCTTCCGACGACTGCTATTACGAAGAATGGCATGAAGAAATTGAAGACGGATGGATTACCCCTATTCACTTCCGTAAACATGTAATAGATGAATTTAAATCGCAACGAATTCACTATTATATAAATTTTA
>DAOLWT010000321.1:0-1938 GCA_035421345.1 Bacteroidales bacterium | reverse complement strand
ATCTTTGAGTTAAAATATAGCCTTTCTTTTTTTTTCGTTTTGGACGCTATTGATTAATTATTAATTTTTAACATTTATCTTGAAGCGAATTATTATGAAAGCAATGATTATTAATATTGGCGATGAGTTATTAATTGGACAAGTTACTAATTTCAATGCTTCTTGGATGGCGGCCAATTTAAACAATGTTGGTATTGATGTTTTTCGTATTAATATTGTTTCCGATACCGAAGATGAAATATTAAATGCCTTAAAAGAAGCAGAAGCTGTTGCCGACATTATCCTTATTACCGGTGGGTTAGGGCCTACAAACGATGATATTACTAAAAAATGTTTATGTCGTTTTTTTAATACATCATTGGTATTCGATGAGGAAACATATTCCGATATAGAAACTATTTTTAAAATAAGAAAATATCCTATGACAACATTAAATAGGATGCAGGCTGAAATACTTAAAGGGGGGGAAGCAATTAGAAATACAGAAGGTACCGCTCCAGGTTTATGGTATGAGCGAAATAATAAAATATTTGTTGCTACTCCGGGTGTCCCATTCGAAATGAAACCCATGATGACGAATTATATTATTCCGATGCTCGAAGAAAGGATGAAAGGCCATGTTATTGCACATAAAACAATTCTTACGCAAGGTATTGGAGAATCGTTTTTAGCTGAAAAAATAGCAGGGTGGGAGGGGGCTTTACTTCCTTATATGCGTCTTGCATATCTCCCATCTCCGGGTTTGGTTAGATTAAGAATAACTGCCAGAGGCGAAAATAAAATGGAATTGCAGAAACAAATAATGGTTCAGGTGGAGAGATTAGGAAAAATTATTCCTGAATATATTTTTGGCTATGACGATGATACCTTGGAAAAAATAATATTAAACGTGTTTCTTAAAAGTAAAAAAACCTTGTCAACTGCAGAAAGTTGTACTGGTGGAGCAATTGCTCAACGAATAACTTCTGTACCCGGTAGTTCTTCCTATTTCAAAGGTTCTGTAATTGCTTATGCTAATCAAATAAAAGAACAAATGCTGGGCGTTTCAACCGAAACACTACAAACGTTTGGTGCTGTTAGCGAAGAAACGGTTAAAGAGATGGCTCAAAATGTTAGAAAAATATTAAAAACGGATTATGCTATTGCTGTATCAGGTATTGCCGGACCCGAAGGTGGTTCGGAACACAAACCGGTTGGACTTGTTTATATTGCTATTGCAGATGATACAAAGGTGTTTGTTCAAAAATTTTATTTTGGAGAGAATAGATTAGTAACTATCGAAAAAGCAGTTATTACTTCGTTGAATATGTTAAGAAAAATTTGTATTAATTAATTTGTGGTTAAAGAATATTTAATAATTTTAAAAAAAAATTAAAACTCAATTTGGCTTTCTTTAAAAAAATATTTTTTTATTTTCTTCCTCCTGAAAATTGGAGATTTATTGTTATGATAATATCTGCCGTTATTTTGGGTTTTGTGTTTTTTATTATTTATATATCAAATGCGCATTCATATTTGTCCGACGACCCTAAAACGTGTATTAATTGTCATGTTATGTATAGTCAATATGCTAGTTGGCAGCATAGTAGCCATTTTCGGGTCGCTAATTGCAACGACTGTCATGTACCGCAAGATTTGTTAGTTCGGAAATATTATTTTAAAGCCAGCGATGGATTAAGGCATTCGTTGTGGTTTACCATGCGTTGGGAACCTCAGGTTATTCGAATTAAATCGGCCGGAATTAATGTAGTACAGGAGAATTGTATTCGTTGTCATTCAGACCTAGTTAACATGGTTAATTTAGTTGAAGTAAGTGGTAATAATTCGAAGCAAGGGAAAGGTCATCTTTGTTGGGATTGTCATAAAGAAACCCCACACGGCTCGGTTGGTAGTTTATCATCGGAACCCAATTCAATCGTTCCCGCTCTTCCTTCGCCC
>DAOLWT010000320.1:0-1954 GCA_035421345.1 Bacteroidales bacterium | reverse complement strand
TTATTTTGGGATTTTACAGGAGCAACTTGTATAATAGGCAACACAACAGCATTTAGTATATCAACCGTAAAAAATTCTGATTTTGTTGTGATAGGTGGTAAGTGGTTAGGTGTTCATGCGAATAGTAAGTTTATTGTAAATACGCAGGCACAAAATTCAAGTTGTTTTGCACGATTGTCAAATATGTATGTAAAAAGTGTTGGCACTGGTATGTTTATTGATTTTGGGTATCATATTAAATTCAACAATATAATTAAAAATTGCTATTTCGATGTTAACGGCTCGTTGATAAGAACAATGTTAAGTGATATTTATTATAATTTTATCGGGAAATCTGTATCAAATACAATCACTTACACGTCATTAACAGGAATAATAAATTGCTTACTTACATCAACAACAGCAAATGTGTTAAATGGGTCAACTGTGTTGAATGATGCATCAAAATTAGTTATTAACGGTAATTTTAATGGTAATGAATATATAACAGGGAATATAACATTTAACGGCGAGATGACTGGCACTACAATAACGATTTTGTTTGGAGGTCCAGGAGCTTATAATCATAGTTCTTATAGTGGTAGATTTAATTTTACAAACTTAAATATTTCAGATGTTAATGCTAACTTTGATATATTTTGTTATGGTGGTACTATAACTTGTACAAATTCAAATGTTGATTTGAAATTGAAATCGACAAGTTCGAATAACGGAAGATTCAGTATTGTAAACAGTGGTAGTTACATAAATTTAGATATAAATCAATATATAGTAGCTGTTAATTGTTTGTGGGTATATATAACTCAAACTTCGGGGAATTTAATTTATAAAGGATTTTGCTCGAGCTTTTACCTTAATCAAAGTGGCGGCAATGTTTATATTGAAGGTATAACTGGAGTAAACGAAAGAACGCGATGGGGAGATTTAACAGGGGGGAAAACATATATAAAAAATACTATTAATCTATACTCAACATGCTTATTTTCTGGTGGTGCAATAAAAATAAATGGAGGATACTTAAAAATATCTGATACTGAATTACTATCAGCCTATACAAGTAAAAACGCGATGTGGATAGAAAAGATTTCAGGCACATTAGTTTTAAAAAATACAGACATAGTTGTAGCGAATGGAAAATCACCAATAAAATGTACTGCGGACACATCTGCAAGTAAAGATATATATATTTTTGGGAATACTAAAACAAACTGCGACGGAACAACTTATGGAATAGAGATAGCATTTGATGAGTCAAGCTTTGCACCTAATACAGTAATTAAAGAGCAATTATTAGAATCTACATCACTAACTAATATACTATGATAACAGTAATAAATGATTCAACTATCATTCAAGGTAATGAAGTTGAGAAAAGAATAGATGAAAACGGGAACGTATACATCAATGGAACAAATACAAAGCTCGGAACTATCACAGAGGAGCAACTTGCTCAAATAGATAGTTTCAAAGCGTTAATGCAGACTATTGACGAACAGTTTAAAAAGCCTCTTACACTACGAAATATACAATATATACGTAAAACGGGAGCTTTCACAATTTTAGACGGGACTGGTAGAGTGACCCCATACCCCGAAGATAAATTGGGTCAATATGCAGAACTAATTGCAGAATTTAAACAGATACTTGAAGAATTAGTACCCGAATGGCAATTTGTTGAATGGCAAAAGCCATCTGATACAGACGATGCAAATTGGGTTATTCTTGACGTAATAAACAAGTTTGATGTATTAGCAATGCAGCCTCAAAAAATACAAAAGTTTCTTGAAATTGGCGAGATGTGTAAGTGGTGTGTAAATGATGTGTGGTAATGGAAGAAGTGTAAAATTTGATAGTAGTTTAGACGTTTTATTTTTTGCACAATTGTAATGACATATAACCATGGAAGAACAAATAAGAAGAATAATAATAGACTTACAGCAAGGCTCTGTAACTA
>DAOLWT010000319.1:0-2055 GCA_035421345.1 Bacteroidales bacterium | reverse complement strand
ATGCTATTACAGGTTCTACCATCTCATCAAAAGCGTATTGTGATGCAATAGAAAAAGCATACTTGTCGCTTATGAAGAATATTTTAAAACGCTGCGACTTTAAGCTAGCATCTGACAAGAACAAAACATGCGTTTTGCAAGATATTGCTTTACTTAAAAAAGTATTACCTCCTTTTGATAACGATCCATTTAAAGAGGTTAAAAAAATAAACGATATAGAATATTATCCGGCTAGCAAAAACAATATTTCGGTTGGTTATGCCATAAAAACCTTTGCTGATGGGTATAGTGGCCCTATATGGATTCTAACCGGTATCCTTCCCGATGGAAAAATAAATGGAGTTCACTTATTGCAACATACCGAAACCATTGGTTATGGAGATAAACTAACAAGCCCTGAATTTTTGAACCAATTTAAAGGAAAAGTAATCGGAAAATGTATGATGGAAGTGAAAAAAGACGGAGGAGAAATTGATGCTATCTCCGGATCTACTGTTTCTTCAAGAGCATTCTGCGAAGCAATTATAAAAGCAGCCGAACTTTTTAATACTAATTTAAATTCGGTAAAAGAAACTGTAGCAAGCAACGACAGTCTTTCTAAAGAACCGACTAAACCCATTGCACCGACGACTCTTTTTAAATTATCGAACAAATCGATATTTACCAATGTTATACCGGAATTTAACAACGACCCTTTACAGGAGTTTCAATCGATTAACGGAATGGATGTTTATACAGGAAAAATGAATGGAACTATTACAGGTTATGCCATTACAGCGGTTTCTAAAAAAGGATTCGGGGGGAAAGTGTTTATGCTGGTTGGCTTTAAACCCGACGGTACTATTCATAATACAGCTTATGTTTCGCATAACGAAACACCTAGTTTTATCGATATGATTGAAGAATCGGAATATCGACTTCAATTTAACGGGAAAAATCCGGTAAGCTTTAATGTGGCTATTAAATCGGAAGGTGGCGAAGTAGATGCCGTTTCGGGCGTAACCTATACTTCGAGAGCCATAAGCGAAACTATTCAAAAAGCATACAGTACTTATATAAAGATTAAAAAATAATGAAGGTGATACGAAATATAAGTCATGGTTTGTTTAAAGGAAACCCGGTGTTTATTACAGCATTAGGTATTTGTCCTTCTCTTGCGGTAACCGATTCCTTATCCAAAGCTCTTGGAATGGGCATCGCAACCATGTTTGTACTTATTTTATCCAACTTAACGATATCGACTTTTAAACGAATTATCCCCGAAAACATGCAATCGGTGATAGTCTTGCTTGTTATTGGAACGTATGTATCTATTGTTGATCTTCTTCTTAAAATTTATTTCCCTCTTTTAAACGAACAACTTGGAATATACATTCCTCTTATTGTAATTAACAGTTTGGTATTAAGTAAAGCGTTTCAATACGCTCTTAAAAACAATATTGGGAAATCGTTAGCAGAAGGAATAATAATGGGACTCGGATTTATATTTGCGTTGGTCATCTTAGGAAGTATTCGCGAAATACTCGGAAGTGGATCTATTTTAAATTACACTTTTTTACATGATCAAGCCAAAACCTTTTTGTTTTTCATATTACCTCCGGGTGCATTTGTTGTTTTTGGTTTTATGATTGCTTTTTACAAACATTATATTAAAAGAAACGTATAATAAATATGGAAATTTTTAAAGTTATATTTTTGGCTTTTTTCCTCAACAATGTGGTGCTTACCCATTTTTTAGGCGTACGTTCTGTATTATGGAAAAACGACCAAATCCGTATGTCGTTCATTACCGGTGGTATTATTGCAATCATCATGATTCCGGTTAACAGCATAAATTTTCTTCTTCAAAAGTATATTTTACTCCCTTATCATATTGTTTTTTTTCAAACAATTCTTTTTATATTAATTATTCTGCTTATCGCTAAAATAGTTGCTGTTATTGCAAAAAAAACCATTCCATCATTTTTCCGCAATCATTCTTATTATTTTCATGTAACATCAAATAGTGTAGTACTTGGAGTATGTCTTATATTATTTAAAAATGATTTTACTCTG
>DAOLWT010000318.1:0-2071 GCA_035421345.1 Bacteroidales bacterium | reverse complement strand
ACGGGACGGGATATTTATAGAAAATTATTAACATGAAAAAATGAAGCCCCGTTAGTGGGCGAAATATCTTTAAATAATTGATAACAAAATGATTTAATCGCATTTAAAATATTTTTACCGGACAACAATGATAAAAAAATAATATTTTTGAAAATATAATTATTGAAAAGTATGTCACAAATTAAATTACAAAAAACAAAAAAGGCTTCTGAAAAAGCAAACGTAAAACCGAAAACCCCATCTTTTTCTCATTCGTTAATAAATTTAGATCAACCTGAATTTATGCATTCTTCTAATACCGATGAAATGTTTAAATGGATGAATGAAAGCATTTTTGTTCAAGAAAGATTAGGGACTGAATTTTATCAAAATGGCAAACAAGCGTTTATTCAGCCGAAATTAGAATATGGGAACTCGGGCGATAAATATGAAAAAGAAGCGGATCATGCTGCCGATATGGTTATGAAAACAAGCGATAATCAGGTTAGTCAACCATCTTCTGCTAAACAAACAATTCAATTAAAAGAAATAAGCGGATATACTCATGCCGGAGAAAATGCCTGGATAGAGAATAACTTGAAAGGGAAAAGCTCCGGTAATAGCTTATCGGAAACAACCCGTACATTTATGGAAAATAGGTTTGGCGTCGATTTTAGTCAGGTAAGAATCCATACCGACAGTCAAGCAGTGAGGATGAATGAAACTATGAACGCGCATGCTTTTACGTATGGGAATAATATTTATTTTAATAGCGGAAATTATAATCCGGAAAGTTCATCAGGCAAGCATTTACTTGCTCATGAATTAAGTCATACCATACAGCAAGGGAAATCGAAAAGGATACAAAAAATGGCAAGAGGGGTCGGTGCAGGTCCACTAGCTGGATGGCAGCAAATACCTGCAGATCAAGAAGCACGTGTTGATGCAGCTATTGAAATTGTAAGAGAAGTTACTCAAAGACCCCGTTTAATAAATTATTTTAAAAATACGGTTCCTGGAGGAACTGTTAACACTCTTCCAAATGTATTTAATCGTGCGCGTGTTTGGAATTTAATTAATGAAGGGAATATGGGGATGGGAGTTGTAGGAGGAAACGATTTGGCCTATGATAATTTTATTTATAGAGTGGGAAGATACCAAATCGCAGCCACTATTATCCATGAAATGGCACATTTAGCAGGCTTAACAGGAGCAAATGAAAGAGAATGTGAAAATGCAGTTGAAACATCGCGTGTTTATGCCCCTTTTATTCGATCTATATCCCCTCGTCGTGTAAGTGTAGGTGATTTGATTACTATAAGAGGATTTAGTTTCGGGTTTTCTCAAACCAGTGTCGATAAAATTTTTATTAACGGAGTAGATGCCGGATTAGCGAATACGTGGACTTGGAGTCATGCCGATCAAAATACCATCACTATTAGAGTTCCTGCAGGTGCAACAAGTGGACCGGTAAGGGTTCAGAATAATAATGTGAGCAGTAATAGTGAAAATATTACTATTATATAGCTTCAGTAAGATAGAACTCCTTTAACATGGAGAAAAGAAGTGTATATAGAATTAATTTAGTAATTCTTTCTTAAGGGTACTCCAGTAACCGCGACCATAAGAAACTAATATTTCTTCGCCGGCTTTAATATTACGAGAAGCAATTATAAACGCTTCTCCTTTTCTAATTTCATAGCGTGAATTGTTTCGTAATCCTTTAATTCGACACATTCCGGTTGCATCATTCGCATATCTGCCTTTTGCCCAAAGTGTATATTGAGCATCTATGCATTTTCTTTTGTTAATATATAAATAATAACCACCAAACCCTTCTTGTTTCTCATTTCTTCGCTCACATTCTTTCCACGTAATTTGGTCTCCTTCGTATTTTACAATAACATCACCACGTTTAAAGTCTTTTTTAGCCCATAAACCCATACCGGAAGAAGGTATTTGAGATTCTTTTACATATACCATAATTCTATTTTATTTTTAAACGTGCAAAAATATATAAAAATTTTCATATTAGAATATGTTATACCAATTGTAAATTTAAAATAGTCCAACGGATATTTTAAATTTTACA
>DAOLWT010000317.1:0-2090 GCA_035421345.1 Bacteroidales bacterium | reverse complement strand
ACAATTAAAGAAAGTTCTGTTTTTAATACTTGTTACTGAATTGGGAATAACAATTTTCTTCAATTTTGCGCAGCCTTCAAACAAACTGTTGGCTAATAATGTTAATCCTTCAGAAAGTTTAATCGATTCTAGCGAACTACAACCGAAGAAACTTCTATCACCTAAGATTGTTACTGTATTTGGAAGAGTAATTGTTTCAATTTTAGCACAACCTTCAAAAACATTTTCACCGATTGTTACAACGGTTTCTGGAATATTTAAGGTTACTAAAGCGTTACATCCAGCAAACGCTGAATCGCCAATAATTTTTAAATTAGTTGGCAAAGTAACTGTTGACAACCTCGTACAATTTTTAAATGTAGATTCTGATAAATTTCCAATTCCGTTGCCAATTACAACCGTTTTTAAATATTTACAACCTTGGAAAATACCATTTTGAATATTGGTAACTGTGTCTGGAATTACTACACTTTCTAATGAGCCAGAACAATTTCCAAAAGCTAGGGATTTGATTGTCGTTACAGAAGCAGGAATATTAATTGTTTTTAGTGAAGTACAACCATATAGTAATGTGTATTCAATCACTTCTAAATTTTTTGGTAGAGTAATCTCCGTCAAACTGGTACAACCCATAAAAGCACTAGCACCAATTGTTTTTACTGAATCCGGAATAACAACACCTGTAATTCTTGTACATGAAGCAAATTTTCTTGAACCAATTTCTGTCAATGTTTCTGGTAAGAAAACTCTTCCCGAAATTCCTTTAGGTACAAATATGATTTCAGAAATGTCTTTGTCATATAATATTCCATCACCACGATAATTTCCAAATGTTTGATTGTTTTCACCAACAATAATTAATCGTAATGAATTACATTTACTAAACGCAGTTAAATCAATCTCTTTAACACCTGTACCGATTTTAATGGTGTCTAAAGCAACATTACCCGCAAAGGTATAACTACCTATTTTTGTTATCTTATTAGGGATTGCAATTTCACGTAAAGCTTTACATTCATAGAAAGCTTTATCCCCAATTTTTTTAATATTGTTATGAAGTGTTACACTTCGTAAATATTCACATCCCAAGAATTGTGAATCCTTAATTTCTGTCACTGTAGTTGGTACTACAATTTCTTTTATCGATAAAGGAGTAAACAATATTTCTGTAACTCTTTCGTTATACAAAACACCATCAATGCTTTTATATGTCGTGTTTTTTTCTGAAACATTAATTCTCTCTAATCTGATTAAACCAGCAAAAGTTGTATCAGCAATGGTGTGAACACCACTACCAATGTTAATCTCAACAACATTACTACAACCAGCAAATGGCGTTTCACCAAATTCACTTACACTATCGCTAATATTTAGTACCGTAAATGCTTTACAATTCTTAAAAACATTGTCTCCAATATATTGTAACCGGCTTTCATTTTCAGGGTTACCCCCATTAAAACTAAGATTGGCTAGCTTCACACATCCAGAGAAAGCAGCAGCTTCGACTCTTTCCACAGTAGCAGGTAAAACTAAAGTTACAAGGTTTTTACAACCATAGAACGCATATGTATCAACAATACTAATCTCTCCTTTAATCGTAATATTCGTTAGATTAGTACAATTGTAAAACGTTTCTCTTGAAAAAGCAGTAATCCCTGTTCCTACTGTAATTTTATTCAAATTGGTTGCATTTCTAAATGCTTTTTCCCCTAAAGAAGTGATATTATCAGGAATAGTAACCTCTGTAATAGTCTTATTTTTCATAAAAGCGGATTTCGCAATAGAAATGATTTTATATTGGATACCATCAGGATTTGTATAACTCTGTGGAATAACGATAATTCCTTTATTCCCGACATAATTAACAATTTCGCAAGTTTTATCTGAATTCAAATGGTATTGAAATCCTAGAGAATCTTCTATCGTTTCTCTTTTCTTACAACCCGCAAATAAAAGCAAGGCAAAAAACAAGGCCATTGCTATAAATATTCTTTTTTTCATTTTATATTCCTCCCTAAATGTTGGAATTTCTTCATCTTGGTGATTATACCATGAATATATGAAAATATCAATCAATTTTTATTTTTAAT
>DAOLWT010000316.1:0-2094 GCA_035421345.1 Bacteroidales bacterium | reverse complement strand
TTTAAGGATGAATGTTGTTTAAGAAAGCTTATTTCCTAATAAAATGAGGCATTTCTAAAGGTAGTTCTATTGAAATTTCAACAAATCCGGCATATTCTCCATTATTATACCAAGGGGATTGGTGGATGAGTTTTTTTATTCCGTTTTTTTCAATGGTATATGAATTTGATTTTTCGCTTAAAAGCATATTTTTAAGTTTTGTATTTGCAGGCTCCGGATGACAATCGAAAAGACTATTATGAATTAATGTATTTCCTCCATGTTTTTCGAATGTTTTACATGATTTGTCGTTCATGTATACTATTTCTCCTTCTTTGTTACAAACGGTAATTGCCGATGGGTATTCTTTTACCCAATTAAAATTGATAGTTTCCATTTTATTATAATTATAATACAAGATTACTATTTTTTTTTATTATATAAAAAACAATGAACCCAAAATTGAGTTCATTGTTAAACTAAAAAAACTAAACAACCGTAAATAAGAACCTTTATAAAATTATCAAAGGCCTTATTCAAATTTACCAATACAGACATATAAAATCAATTAGTAAAAACGGCAGTTTACACTGCATTTACTACGTAATTTATATACGTAATATTACTTATTTATTTCGAAGCCTTAATACTTCTTCAATATCTATTAGTTGAATATTTTTCTTCTTAAAAAGAAGGAGTAAGTGATACAATAGGTCTGCTGCTTCATTTTTAAATAAATCATCGTTGTTATCTTTTGCTTCTATAATTAATTCAACAGCTTCTTCTCCCACTTTCTGAATAATTTTGTTTATACTGCTATTAAATAATTTACATGTGTATGAATTAGCTTTATTTTCATTAATTCGTTGATTAATTATATTTTCTAATTTATAAATAAAACCTTTATTACTTTCTGTTTCAAAACATGATTTTTGATTTTTATGGCAGGTGTTGCCACTTGGTTTTGCTTTTATTAGGATGGTATCATTATCGCAATCGGGTTTTAGTTCTTTTAAAAATAAGAAGTTCCCGGATGTTTCTCCTTTTGTCCACAAGCGTTTTTTGCTGCGACTATAGAAAGTTACTTTCCCTTCAGCTATTGTTTTATCTAAAGCTTCCTTATTCATGTATCCTAACATGAGTACTTGCAATGTATCAAAATCTTGAATTATTACAGGGATTAGACCTATTTCATTATTAAAATTTAAATTCATCGTATATCTATTTTATTACGTTTTAAATATTTTTTTAAATCGCTTATTGAAATTTCATCGAAATGAAAAATACCAGCTGCCAGAGCTGCACTCGCTTTTGTCTTATGAAAAACATCGTAAAAATGTTCTCTGTTTCCAGCACCTCCCGATGCAATTACCGGAATATTTACGTTGTTACTTATGTTAGATATAATATCTAATGCGAACCCGTTTCTAGTCCCATCGTGGTTTATAGATGTTAATAATATTTCTCCGGCACCCATTTTTTCAACATTTTTCGCCCAATCTATTGTTTCTAAATTGGTAATTAAACTTCCTCCATTAATGTAAACATACCAATCTCCATTTATAATATTTGTGTCAATGGCAACAACAACGCATTGACTACCTAGTTCTGATGCAATACTAGAAATTAATGTCGGATTTTTTACGGCTGCCGTATTTATACTTATTTTATCGGCACCTGCTTTTATTAATGTTTTTGCATCTTCTAGAGAGTTAATCCCTCCTCCAACAGTAAATGGGATATTTATTTTATTGGCGATACGCTCTACTAATTTATATAAGGTTTTCCTATTTTCAATAGTTGCTGTAACGTCTAAAAAAACGATTTCATCAGCACCTTCCGATGAATATTTTTTAGCTAATGCTATAGGGTCACCGGCAAATATCAAGTCTGTAAAATTGGTGCCTTTAACCGTTTTGCCATCTTTTATATCTAAACAGGGAATAATTCGTTTCTTTAACATCGTTTTATCAATTCATTTCATTGTTGTCCAGTAACAATATTTTATATGCGATTAAATCATTTTGTTATCAATTATTTAAAGATATTTCGCCCCTAGTGGGCATATGCGTCAACTTAAGAGAAAATAATTATTTCTGGCTTGTTCATAATTAA
>DAOLWT010000315.1:0-2126 GCA_035421345.1 Bacteroidales bacterium | reverse complement strand
ACTCCTGAAATTAAAAATATAAAAAAGTGGGTCATGCGTTGCACAAAACAGGTGTTTTGTTGCAAAATTTTCTGAAGGCCATTCTTCACTTCGATTAAAAAATATGTATGTCGAGGTTCGCAGAGAACAAGGTAATGTGGGCATTTTGGGGTGTGTCACACAGAGGAGACCGACGAAGGAGGTCGTCTCGAAGTGGGACCGCTCGTAGTTAAATTTAATGTGAGTCGGTACTGACTAAGAATTTATATCTCGTTATTTAAAATTAAACATTTTACTGGTTGAAAAAATCAGGATTATAAAATTATTTTTCAAAAAAACGTTCTGCAAAATTTACCAAATATATTTTTTCAGATGCTCTGGTAAGCGCAGTGTATAACCATCGTAAATACGTTACATTTTCCATGCTTTCGTTATAAAAATCTTGGTCAACAAAAACGGCTTTCCATTGACCTCCTTGCGATTTATGACATGTCATGGCATAGGCATATTTTACTTGAATCGCATTCAAAAAAGGGTTCTTTTTTACTTCTTTTAATCGTTCGTTTTTATTCGGAATATCCATATAATCTTGTACCACTTTTTCATAAAATTGTTGAGCAGTAGAATATGTTAATGAAGCATTTTCGGAATCGATGGTGTCGAGCATAATCATCGCTTCTATTTGCACATCGTCGGGATAGTCGCATAAAGTAAAAGATACTTCGGCAAAATTAAAATCATACATTTGATGTGTTTTTTTAACTCTGTTTACTTGCATAATATCCCCATTAGCAAGAAAACCGGGTTTTGTATTTTCATCGAGCCAATAATAATTATTCTTAACACACATTAAATAATCTCCCCCGTTTATTTTTTCTTCTCTACCTAAAATACCATAGCGGATTTGTTTATTAAATAGGTTCGTTTTTTTATTAGCGCGACAAATAATCATGGTTTCTTCGGGACTATAAGTCGAATAAGCCTGGTTAATGGCATCTTCTAAGTCGCAGCTGTCTAATTTTATAATATCGTTAAATCCTTTCAGTTGAAATTTAAAAAGGAGCGAATTATTAGAAATAATGGCTTTTCTTAACAAAGTCGCATTTTGTAATATCCCTGAGTTTTCTTCTTGTCTTACAACCTCTGTTAGTTCACAAGATCTAATGTTTAAACCAAAGGAAGCATTCAAAAATTTTAAATTAAGGGCAGGACTTTCGTTCATACCTATAGGTGGTAGCTGAGCGGCATCTCCTATAATTATTAATCGATTGTTATTTCCATTATAAATAAAATTTATTAAATCTGCTAATAGCGATCTTCCAGAAGAAAATCCGCCTTCTGATTGAGTTGAATAGTCTGCTATTAAGGAGGCCTCGTCAACAATAAACAAGGTATTTTTATGAATATTCGGGAGCAACGAACATTTCGTATATCCGTTATTATCTAGATGGATACGGTAAATTTTTTTATGAATAGTAAACGCTTGCTTCTGGGTATAAGAGGATAAAACTTTGGCTGAACGACCGGTTGGAGCAAGAAGTAAACATTCGTGTTTAAATGTATTTAGAACATCTGTAATCGCTTTAACAATAGATGTTTTACCTGTACCAGCATATCCATTTATGACCAATAAATTATTTTCTTCGGTATCTAATAAAAATTCGGAGGTTTGTTCCAATAAATTAATTTGCCCTTCGGTAGGTTTGTAAGGAAACGACTCGATTAATAATTTAGTAAGCTGTGCTTTTGTCATATTAACAAATCAGAATGGATATCCGATTCCTAAATTTAAATTTATGGGCTGATGAGATAGATTTTTAAACAACCATTTATTAGCCCCGTCAACAGCAGGATTTCTTAAAGGGATAGCCATATCAACACGTAAAATAAAAAAACTAAAATCGAAACGAGCACCAAAACCTGCACCAACAGCTATTTCTTTATAAAACCGATTCCATTTAAATTCGGCATCGGGCATTAACGAATTTCTTTTATTTACCCAAATATTGCCTGCATCAACAAAAAAAGCTCCTTTTAAATAACTGTATATTGGGAAACGATATTCAATATTTCCTTCCAGGTTAATATCGCCCGTTTTATTAAGATTAATAGTATCTTTAGAAGAACCGGGGCCTAAAGAATAAATT
>DAOLWT010000314.1:0-2143 GCA_035421345.1 Bacteroidales bacterium | reverse complement strand
AATTCAATCGTTCTCGCTCTTCCTTCGCCCTTACCAAATTGGTTATTTAATAAAGAAAAAAAATAAATTAGTTTAAATATAATCTATATGAAATCTATTCGTGAAATAACAGCAAAAAGACCTTGGTTAAACTGGGTCCTATTTTTCCTGACCATTATTATCGTTTTTTTTATTGGACTGTTAGCTTCATCTATTATTGAAAGGAGAAGTGAATCTAAACTATATTTCCAGAAAGATAAACCCATAGGTGAATTCGAGTCTGATAATGAAAAATGGAAAGAAAATTATCCGCGCGAATATGAATCGTACATGAGTACCCTCGATACATTGTTTAAAAGCAAATACGGCGGTTCAGCTACGCGTGATTATTTAAAAGAACATCCCGAATTAGTAGTTCTCTGGGCTGGTTATGCTTTTTCTCAAGAATACAATCAGGGAAGAGGGCATTATTATGCTATTAAAGATATAACGTCTATTTTAAGAACGGTACAGTCGCAACCTGCTACTTGCTGGACTTGTAAAAGTCCTGATGTGCCTCGTATGATGAATAAAATTGGAGCAAAAGAATTTTATGGTAAAAAATGGATAGAAATGGGAACTGAAATAACAAACCCAATAGGTTGTTTAGATTGTCATGACCCAGAAACAATGAATTTAAGAATATCGCGACCGGCATTAATAGAAGCCTATGAAGCCATGGGGAAAGATATAAAGCAGGCAACCCATCAGGAAATGCGCTCGTTAGTATGTGCGCAATGCCATGTAGAATATTATTTTAAAGGAGATGGTAAATATCTTACATTCCCATGGGAAAATGGACTTTCAGCTGATTCGATGGAAATATATTACGAAAAAGAAGGGTTTACAGATTGGACCCACAGCTTAAGTAAATCGAAAATGATAAAAGCACAGCATCCCGATTACGAAATGTGGAGCACGGGTATTCATGCTAAAAGAAATGTAGCTTGTGCCGACTGTCATATGCCATACAAAAGAGAAGGCGCTGTAAAATATACCGATCATAAAATTCAAAGCCCGTTAAATAATATATCCAATTCATGTGCAGTATGTCATAGAGAAAGCGAAGAAACATTAAAAAATAATGTTTATGAGATACAAGATAATGTTTTTCAGATATTAAAAATGGCGCAACTTAATTTAGCGACAGCACATTTAGAAGCAAAAATAGCATGGGACAATAAAGTGATAGCCGAAAAAATGAAAGAAGTTCAAACTCTTTTAAAACAGTCGCAGTTTCGATGGGATTGGGTTGCTGCAGCAAATAGTATGGGTTTTCATGCTCCCGTAGAAGCATTGCGCGTTTTAACAACTTCGCTTGAAAAATCGTACAACGCACGCTTATTGCTCCACAATATTTTATCGGAATTAAATGTTAAATCGCCTTTTATACTACCTGATTATGCTACCAAAGAAAAAGCACAGAAACTAATCGGACTCGAAATAAGTAAAATTATACAACAGAAAGAAGAATTTAAAAAGAATGTTTTACCTCAATGGGTAAAGGCAGAAAAGTAATAGGTTTGCCTTATATTGTTAAAGAGAATATTCGGCTATAACTATTAAATTATAATTTAACTTTTAGCGTTAATTTCTCCATATCGGCGGTACTTACTTTTTTAAAGAACTCTTTAAATTTCATCGCATCATTTGGCTGTAAAATAGCAGGGGTAAGATTAAATTTCCGAATATACATAATAGTAGAATCGGTAATAATACATTTTGAATGATAAGAGCCAAAATCTGTTACAAACTCATTGTCTAAAGGCTTTTTCTCAATAACATACTCTTTAGGAATGGTATAAATAATTGTATCGAATGTTGTTTTATATCTTTTAATAACGATATTACTTTTTCTAGTTTCCTTAATTTTTGGTATTTCACTTATTCTATTTGACAAATTGATAGGTAAAAATAAATAATTCCCTGTTTTTGAAGCATAATTGCTTATGTTTATATTAATATTTTGTTCTATAATAGGTTTCGTAGAGTCTGCTTGTTTAAAAGAATATGAATTAAGCGAATAATCAGGGATATTAATAGTTTCATATAAATATTCTTTAATATCGTCATTGGTGTAATTCGATATATAATTAATATCATCAAAATAGGTGCCGCTGAATAT
>DAOLWT010000313.1:0-2150 GCA_035421345.1 Bacteroidales bacterium | reverse complement strand
ACATGATGATAATACATATCTGCAGCAGGAATAGGATTTGGTAAATCTTCAAATCCACACATTTCTTGCGAAGATCCGGAATAAAAATTAGCTTGATTCCATTGAGAGGTCGTTCCATGAACACTATCTTCGGTAAGTACACTATTCATTCTAAAATCGCCTTTAAAGAAAGTAAGCACCTTTGCTTTAATATCGTACGATAATTTTCTTGTGGCAGATTCCCATTTAATATTTTCTACAGTCATATACACTGAGGGAACTGTTTTCATTGCTTCGACAAAACGAGCTTTTACATTATCGAAATCGGCCGGATATACTTTATTACTTGTTTTTTTACGATCAATTACAACGCAAGGAATTCCATATTCGGTATAAGGTAAAAAACCATCAAATGCGGGATTATACATGGAATCGAGGCCCATAATATTGGAATGAATTGCTATCGGTATAAAATTTTCAGGATATTCTTCCATTAATCTTTCTAATGTACATGCTCCTTTCGGACAGTTTGTACATTTAGATGCGGTGCCTTCTTCGCATAACACTCTTTTAATTGAATCTGCTTTAATTTCAACCGGATTCGTGTATGGCTCGCTTATTTTATCGCACGATAACATGAATATAACGGAAACAAATAATATGATTGAACTTATATATTTCATAAAATTATATTTTGAAAAAACGTTAACTTAAAAACTACTCATAATAGAAAATGATATCCCGTTTGATGCAGGGACTACACGACATACTCCACCGGCACAAAACATTCCCTCTCTTTGTTTACCATAGGTTATCGCAAACCGGTTGGTGTTTTTAATATATGCTACGGTCATAGTATAATAGTGTATTTTGGGTTCTTTTTCACCAAAATCATCTACTTTTTCGTTTCCGTAATTATACATATCTTGTATGGTAAATGTCCATTTAGGAGCAATGGTATATTGAAGCATTGCCATAGCCCAACTTCCCTGATCTTTCTTGGTTGACAAATGCTGTAATTCCAGTTGTAATGATTTCTTATTTTTTAGTTTATAAATTAAATCAGCTGCTGCCACATTTGCATATACCAAATTAGCACCTGTTGTATCATCGGCTTTATGACCTTGTACCACCCAAATATTAAAAATTTGATAGGAATACAGTAATTCTATTTGGAAATTCTTACTTAATTTTTTACTTATTCCAATATTAAAATCATTTTGATAAAGATCATCGCCTACAGCAAAAAATTTGGATTTATATCCAAGCGTTCCAGTTTGGTCTATAGCGATAGTATCGTTCACCTTTGATTTCTGAATAGCTCCTGTTCGTGAATAATTCACCGAGATATCCATTCCGTATTTCCCCCCTAAAGCCGACTTCTTTTTTAAATTGTAAGTCAACTCTGCCTGCATTCCCATTTCGCCATTAGGCTGCGTAGAATAGGGATAAAAAGACGCAAGTGTATAAATATGTTGTTTGGATAATGCAGGCAGATAATTAATCATCAGTGGCATCCCAGTCATTCCTCTATCGGAACGGAAACTCATATTATCAATTCTTTTTCCGGATAACGATATACCTAATCCTTTTTGAGAGAAAGAAGTCGATACATACAACGCTTCACCCGGTTTATAAATGTAATTGTTAACAAGAGAAGGATCATTCATTTTATAAGCATATTCCTCTAAGAAATTTATTTTTCCACAAGAAAAATTCATTCTTCCTGCGAAAGCAGCTACATTTTCAGGCAAATTATAAATAGGGCTATCATCCTCTTGGTATTTACTTATAAAACTTCCACCTATGGTAAATTTTGCTTTATTATCGGCCCACGAAGGGAACATTTCATTAAATGCAAATTCGGCATCAGCACCTCTAACAATCCCATCCGATTTTTCAAAATAGTACCGCTGATTTCCTATTAAGCCCTTTAAGGTAATCCCTTTTGCAAGTTGATATTGCAAATGTAACCCATCTACAGAGTTATCGAGTCCTAAATTCCAGTCTTGGTAAGCTCTAAAAATAAGTCCTGTTCCAAACTGATCATAAAAATTACCAATAGTAACTTTTAACTCATCTGTTTTATAGGATGCAAAGCGATATGGAATTCCGTTTCCTTTAAGTTCTCCAACAAAGCCTTTCATGAGATGCTGGTAACTTTCGAAACG
>DAOLWT010000312.1:0-2193 GCA_035421345.1 Bacteroidales bacterium | reverse complement strand
TAAAAGGACAGTAAAGCCGAAATATCAAATTTCTAAGAAATTTATGCAAAAATATGGCATTCTAATCAATTTATTATCTGTGTGTTAAGGATGAGCTAGATAGTTTTATTTTTCTTTTCTCCATGATGAGAAAAGAAACAAAACCTGCCTGCCGGGCAAGGCAGGGAATCTAGACGAATCGAAGCTTCAGCGCTCTCTAAAATTTTAAAAGAATTTTATTCACTCTTGCCCTATCCTCGCCGATTCGTCGGGCCTTCGCACATTTATTGAATATTTGGCATTTTTAAGCTATATTAATTTTTAACATTGGAAACCTGCCAGGCGGCAGGCTGGTTGAAAATTGGAAATTGGAAATTCGAAGTTGGATATTACTTTATTTCTATAAATTAAACATTTCTTTTAAAAAAAGTATTTTTATTTTAACTTTTTTTACATTTATACAAAATCCCGATGGCTATCGGGAAAGGCTGTCAGAAAATTTCTTCAAAACTACGGTTCTGATTTTCCCCCGAAACCGAAACTCTTCATTTCAGAAAAATTGAATTCTAATATTGCGTTTTCTTAGCACAAGCTATCTGCACAAATCAGAACCTTGTTTTGTAGCAAAATTTCCTGAATGCCATTCTTCACGTTGATAAAAAACCCCTGACAGGGTTCTGAACCCTGTCAGGGTTAAAGTCGTTAAGCTTTTCTCAGATGTAAAAATCGTTATTATTTTGCGGTTTTAGCTAAATGAAAAAAGACGACCTAAAAAAGTCGTCTTTTGTTCTAGTAGCGGGGAGAGGACTCGAACCTCTGACCTTCGGGTTATGAGCCCGACGAGCTACCACTGCTCCACCCCGCAATATATTTGCAAAAGTAATCATTTTATTTCAATAACAAAAATTTTTTTTCTTTATAAAATTATATTATCTTAGGTAATTGTAAATGCTTTATTTTCAACATACCTAACGCTATGAAAAAAATATACCTTCTTTTAAGTCTGTTTTTAACTTATTCCTTTTGTTTTAGTCAAACCTTTAGTTTTACGTATCAAGGACAAGTGCGCAGTTATATTGTGCATCTTCCCACCGGATATGTTCAAGGAGAGGAACTTCCGTTAGTTCTTAACTTTCATGGTTATACATCGAATGCCGGTCAGCAGGAAAGTTTATCGGGCTTTGATAATGTTGCCGATACCGCTCATTTTATTGTTGTTTATCCTGAAGGAATTAGTAATGCATGGAATGCGGGCATTGGGTTTAATGGAACCATAGATGATGTTGGTTTTGCATCTGCACTTATCGATACCTTACACAAAAATTACAACATCGATTTAAATAGAGTTTATTCTACTGGTTTTTCTAACGGGGGTTTTATGAGTCACCGATTGGCTTGTCAGCTTAGCAATAGAATTGCCGCTATAGGAGCTGTTTCGGGGACTATTGGCACAGCAGCCGGTTTGTATACCTGTATTCCTACACGAAAAGTACCCGTGATGCATATTCACGGAACAAGCGATGCTGTTGTTTCTTATACCGGAGCTTCTTTTGGCACTTCGGTTGATAGCACTATTAAATTCTGGACAAAACATAATGGATGCCCTCAAACGCCTGTTATTACTGAATTGCCTAATACAAACACAGGTGATGGAACTACCGTTACAAAATATTATTACGGACTTTGTAGCGATTCAACAGAAGTTATTCTTTTAAAAATTAACGGGGGTTCGCATTCGTGGCCGGGAACTACTTTAGTACCGGGAGCTAATATGGATATTAAAGCCAGCGGGGAAATCTGGAATTTCTTTAAAAAACATCATTTACCAAATCCTATTAATGCTATTGAGAATGATCAAAATAATGTATTAAAGGAACCGATAAATATTCAAATGAATCCTTTTTCGGAGAAAATAAGCCTTTATATAAATTCCTCCGAAATAAACGAAATACGTATTTATGATATTTTAGGTAATTCCGTTTTTGAAACCAAAGACAAAACTAATTTTTCATCTTCTTCTTTGTTCGAAATAAACAGCAGTCATTTAAAAAATGGAGTATATCTGTTGAAGGTTAAAAATGGGACAGCTTATGCTACTTACAAAGTTATTAAACTATAATAGATGCAATAATTATCTAACTTAAAAGGACAGTAAAGCTGAAAAATCAAATTTCTAAGAAATTTATGCAAAAATATGGTATTCTAATCAATCAA
>DAOLWT010000311.1:0-2230 GCA_035421345.1 Bacteroidales bacterium | reverse complement strand
ATAATCTTTGAGTTAAAATATAGCCTTTCTTTTTTTTTCGTTTTGGACGCTATTGTTATAAGAAATAAAAATGAAGTTAATTTTTACTATTATACTTTTTTTCTAAAACAGGATGTAAAAAAAGAGAAAGAACCAGTATGAACGTGCCTATATAAAAACCGGATGTCATGTATTCGGATGATCCGAATATGAAAAAGGCAAAGATTATTCCATAAACAGGTTCTAAGTTAATAGAAAGAACTACAACATAAGCAGAAACTTTTCTCATAATTCTAATAATTGCCGAAAATGCATACGAGGAACATACCACCGACAGTAGTATTAGATAAATAAGATCGGTGAAACTAAAATTTAAATTAGAAAGAGTTAAATTATTTGCAAAAACTAAATAAATGCTTACTCCAATAAAACCTCCTATCATCTCATAAAATCCAATAACTGTTGGAATGTATTTTAATGTTATTTTTTTATTTAAAACAGTAAATAATGAAGAAAGAAAAAAAGAAATCAACGAAAAAATAATACCGCTTACATAGCGTGTCTCGAATTGAAAGATGAGGTAAAGTCCTATAATTATAATAAGTCCAATGATTACTTCATGCCAAAATATTTTTCTTTTAAAAATGATTGGTTCCATTAAACTGGCAAAAAGAGTACCGCTCGCCATACAACCAAGCGTAACAGAAACATTGGATACTTTAATAGCATGAAAAAAGAATATCCAATGGAGACCAACTATGAATCCTATACCAAGCAATTGAATGGCTTGTTTAAATGATAAAATAAATTTTGTTTTGGTGAAAATAAACCAAATGAATAATGTAATAAAAGCAAACATAGTTCTGTACCAAACAATAGCAGGTGCTGAAAGCCCTATTAGTTTTCCTAAAATTGCGGTAAATCCTAGTAATACGACTATAATATGTAGCTCGAATAAATGAGCTGATTTTATAAAAATGCGTGAACTCATATATTTACAAATATACAATCAATTTAGTTTGAAGTTTATTGTTGAAACTATTTAATGTGTTAAATCATATTTTTTTATATTTTTGAGTATATGCAATTATTATGAAACGCAAAATTAAAATTATTTTTATCCTTTTTATCGCTTCCTTTTATGGGGTTGCACAGGATACAACTTCGCTTAAAGCCTCGTTAACGCCCGATAAATTTGTTCAATATTGGTTTAACGAACCCGTTTCGCAAGGGAATTCAGGAACATGTTGGAGTTTTGCCACTACTTCTTTTTTCGAATCGGAGATATATAGAATTTCCGGTAAAAAAATTAAACTATCAGAAATGTATTTTGTTTATTGGGAGTATATAGAAAGAACGAAATATTATATAAAACACAAGGGAAATTGTACCCTAGGGGAAGGCTCTGAATCGAATGCGGTTCCTCGTTTAATGCTCGACTATGGTGCGTTGCCATTATCGGAATATAGCGGGCTGAAAGCGAATGAAGCCAAACATAATCATGCGGCTATGGTTAAAGAAATTATTTCGTTATTGAATGAAATAAAATTACATGCTGCTTGGAATGATTCTATTGCGGTTGTTCAAGTGAAAGAAATTCTAAACAAATACATGTTAGCCCCTCCAAGCATTTTTAAATATGAAGGAATTACCTGTACTCCCTCATTTTTCTTAAGGGATATATGTTCTATAATTCCCACCGATTATTATAGTTTTATGTCGAATAATGAATTTACATTTAATGAAAAAGCAGAACTTATTGAAGATGATAATTGGTGGCATGGAGCCAATTATTATAATGTTAACATTAATGATTTTAGTAAAATAGTAAAATCAGCTATTAAAAACGGCTATACCATATGTATTTGCGGAGATGTTACAGAACCGGGATTTGATTTTGAAAAGCAAACTGTTGTTGTTCCTGAATACGATATTCCTACTGACTATATTGATGATAATGCCAGACAGCTTCGCTTTAGTAACGGAACGACTACCGATGACCACTGTGTTCATTTGGTAGGATATACATTAATAGGCAATAAATACTGGTTTTTAATAAAAGATTCCAATATAGGAGGGTTTAATAAAAAATTCTCAGGCTATAAATATGTTAACGAAGATTATATTAAATTAAAAATGATGAATTTGCTTCTTTACAAATATGGAGCCGATGAAATATTAAATAAAATAATTAAGTAATACCGAAAGCATATATGTAATGGTCCAATAAATGAACCATAACATATATGTC
>DAOLWT010000310.1:0-2242 GCA_035421345.1 Bacteroidales bacterium | reverse complement strand
GGATACATCCATTATTAAAAGAAAGATGGAGCCCGAGAGCTTTTAAAGAAGATAAAATTGAAAAAGAAAAACTTCAACGTATTTTTGAAGCAACTCAATGGTCTCCTTCCGCAATGAACGAACAACCATGGCAATTTATGGTAGGAGAAAAGGGAGATACAACATATCCTAAAATATTAGCGGGATTAGTAGATGCTAATAAACGTTGGGCACAAAAAGCACCTGTATTGATTGTTGCAATTGCAAAGAAAAAATATGCGTATAACGATAAAAATAATTTTCATTATTTATATGATACCGGTCAATCTGTAGCTCATTTTACTTTTCAGGCTTGTGCCGAAGGGCTGTTTGTGCATCAAATGGGTGGATTTAAAGCAGAAATAATTAAAACCAATTTTCAAATAAATGATGATTACGAAATAGCATCTGTAATCGCTTTAGGTTATATGGCAGACCCTTCTGTTTTAGAAGAGGATTTAAGAATAAGAGAAATGGAAGAGCGTACTCGTAAAAGCCAAAACGAAATTTTTTTTACCGAGCAATTCGGTAATAGTTGGTTTAAAAAATAAATCATATATTTATTCTCTTAAAAATTTAAAATCGATGAAAAAACACTATTTATTTACCATTACATTCGTTGGAATTATCTCCATGATGATGATATTTAACGGATGTAACTCTTCAAACAAAAATAAAAAAATGGAAAAAGAATTTGATGAATTTTTAAATACATTTAACGAAAAGCTAATTCCGTTATATAAATCGTCGGCCTTATCGAGCTGGGACGCTAATATTACCGGTAAAGAGGAGGATTATAAAAAATCGGCCGAATTTTCTTTTCAATTAAGTAAATTATTTTCCGACAAAAAGGATTTTGAAAAAATAAAAAAGATAAAAGAATCGGGAGCTATTACCGATACCTTAAAAAAAAGACAATTGGATGTATTATATCTTGAATTTCTAGGAAATCAGTTAGATACTACTAAAATGAAAGAAATTATTGATATGGAATCTGCAATAGAAAAGAAATTCAATGTGTTTAGAGCAGAAATAGGAGGGAAAGCATATTCAGATAATCAGATAGATCAAATTTTAAAAAATGCTACCAACTCAGATTCATTAAAAGAAGCATGGATGGCTACCAAAAAATCGGGAAAAAATGTTTCGGAAGATGTTATTAAACTAGTTAAAAAAAGAAATGAAGCAGCAAAAGATTTAGGGTTTGCTAATTTTCATGAGATGAAAATAAAACTAAGTGAACAAGATCCCCAAGAAATAGAAAATTTGTTTAACGAGCTGGATAGTCTTACCAAAGATGGTTATACCAAACTTAAAAACGATATGGATATCTATTTGGCAAAGCAATATAAAATTAAAAAAGAAGATTTAATGCCTTGGCATTATCAAGACAAGTTTTTTCAGGAAGCTCCTAAAATTTATGATATTGACCTCGATAAATATTACGATAAAAAAGATATTATTAAGGTAACGAACGATTATTATAAATCAATAGGACTAGACATTTCTGATATTATTAGCAAAAGCGATTTAAAAGCAAAAGAAGGAAAAAATCAGCATGCGTTCTGTACAAATATCGATAAAGAAGGCGATGTAAGAGTATTGTGTAATGTCGTAAATAATGAGTATTGGATGAATACGATGTTACATGAATATGGACATGCCGTGTATGATAAATATATTGACAAAGACCTTCCTTTTTTACTAAGAGATCCGGCTCATACATTTACTACCGAAGCCATTGCTGAATTATTTGGACGATTTGCTACCAATCCGGTATGGTTAAAAGAAGTAATAGGCGTATCGGAAGCTGATATTAAAAAAATTAATGAAAATGTAAATAAGAGTTTGCGTTTACAGATGCTCGTTTTTAGTCGTTGGTCGCAAGTAATGTATCGTTTCGAAAAAGCCATGTATGAAAATCCAGATCAGGATTTAAATAAACTATGGTGGGATTTAGTAGAAAAATATCAGATGATTAAAAAACCTTCCGATCGCAATGAACCCGACTGGGCTTCTAAAATTCATATAGCTGTTTACCCATGTTATTATCATAATTATTTAATGGGCGAATTACTCGCTTCTCAACTTCATTATTATATGACAGAAAACATAATTAAATCGGATGATTACATAAATCAAAGTTATTTTAACCAAACTAAAGTTGGAGAGTATTTAATTAATAATATTTTCAAATCCGGCGCTAAATATGAATGGAATGAGA
>DAOLWT010000309.1:0-2246 GCA_035421345.1 Bacteroidales bacterium | reverse complement strand
GATATTTTCATGAAATGTTTTATGAAAACAATTTAACTATTTATTATTTGCTAGGTTTATCAGCTTCATTTAATGCTTTCCATATCATATCTTTTAAAGTAACTAAGCCTTCTCCAATATGAGAAGAAATAAAAATATGAGGAACCCGTGGCAATGTTTTTTTAATTTCTTTTTTTAATTCATCGTCTAATAAATCGCTTTTCGTAATAGCAAGGATACGCGATTTATGTATTAATTCGGGGTTATATTGTTTAAGCTCATTCACCAGAATTTTATATTCTTTTTTAATATCATTGCTATCGGCGGGAATCATAAACAACAACATCGAGTTGCGTTCTATATGACGTAAAAAGCGCAATCCAAGGCCTTTTCCCTCATGAGCTCCTTCAATAATACCGGGGATATCGGCCATTACAAAAGAACGATGGTCGCGATAAGATACAATTCCTAAATTGGGAACCAAGGTTGTAAAAGGATAATCGGCTATTTCGGGTTTAGCTGCAGAAAGTTTCGATAATAAAGTCGATTTTCCGGCATTTGGAAAGCCAACTAAGCCCACGTCGGCTAAAATTTTCAGTTCTAAAATTTTCCATCCTTCTATTGCTGGCTCGCCCGGTTGTGCATATCGAGGTGTTTGGTTGGTAGATGATTTAAAATGCTGATTTCCTTGCCCACCACGACCTCCTTCCATTAAAATAATGGTTTCCCCATCTTTCGTTATTTCACATTCTACCAAGCCCGTTTCCGCATCTTTTGCAACGGTACCCAAAGGTACTTCAATTACAATATCTTTCCCTGTAATACCAGAACATTGGTTCGCACTTCCGCATTGACCGGCTTCAGCGTAAAGATGTTTTGTATATTTTAGATGAAGTAAAGTCCACAATTGACTATTTCCTTTTAGAATAATATGCCCTCCACGTCCTCCATCGCCACCATCGGGGCCTCCTTTAGGAACGCATTTAGCACGGTGCAAATGAGATGATCCTGCACCTCCTTTTCCGGAACGAAGGTATATTTTAACGTAATCAACAAAATTTGAGGATGACATATTTTTTATTTCTTATGCGAATCAATTATTTTGCAAATATCGGCAAAAATATCATCAATCTTACCAATACCATTTATTGATTTTAATACTTTTTCCTGTTTGTAATGATCCAATAAAGGTTTTGTTTGTTGTTTATATACCTCTAATCGTTGTCTTATAATTTCTTCATTATCGTCGGAACGATGCGAATCTTCTCCTCTTTTCAATAAACGGGCAATCAATTCATCATCGGTTACATCGAGCGAAATAACTAAGGTTGTATTCAATGTTTTGTTTAAAATTGTTTCATCGAGTTTTTCTGCTTGTTCGATAGTACGCGGAAACCCATCCAAAACAAAACCTTTCGGATTTTCATACATCGCGATATTTGAAAATAGCATTTTTAATACAACATTATCGGGAACCAATTTTCCTTTATCAATATATTTTTTCGCTAATTTACCTAAATCGGTATCTTTAGCCATTTCGTTTCTAAAAATATCGCCGGTAGATATATGAACAAAATCATATTTTTCGACAATTTTTTTAGAATGTGTCCCTTTTCCTGAACCGGGAGGTCCAAAAATGATTAAATAAAACATTTTTTTATTTTTGTTCATGATACAATTTTATATAAATCCGGGAATTGACGACCATATCCATTGTAATCCATTCCGTATCCAACAACAAAATCATTTGGTATTTCAATGCCAATATAATCAATTTTTTGATTAATTTTATATGCATCGGGTTTAAAAAACAAGGAACAAATAGCGATTTGTTTAGGCTCTCTTTTATTTAATTCACTCAAAATCCCTTGAATAGTATAACCGGTATCAATTATATCTTCAATAATAACAATATTTCTGTTTTTAATATTTTCGTTTAATCCAATAAGCGTATTAATCATTTCCGTTGATGAAGTACCCTGATAAGAAGCTAATTTAATAAAAGAAATTTCACAATTAAATGTAAGTTGTTTCAATAAATCGGAAGCAAACATAAAAGAGCCATTTAAAACTATAATAAATAAAGGGTCTTTCCCTTCCATATTTTTATTTAGCTTATCGGCAATTTGAGCTATCTCTTTTTGTATTTGTGACCGATTTATATAAAGCTCAAAATATTTATCTTTTATTTTTATTTTATTCATACCCTTTAAAAACAACTTATTTTTTTTCAAATATAAAACTTAAAACGTTATTAAATAAAATAA
>DAOLWT010000308.1:0-2250 GCA_035421345.1 Bacteroidales bacterium | reverse complement strand
CGATTTTTTACTTTTTAAAAATATTTTTATAATATTGCTGAATAGTTACAAAATTATGTTTTTGAACTTACCAGGCATTTCCCATTATCCCATTTTCCTTTCAAGCTATCCGTAGGAATAATATTATTCTTTTCATCAAGAAAATTTCCGAGCGAATCTTTTTTTATAATTTTCATTTGACCTCCAATAATGGCATCGATAACAAGTACCTGCAATTCAACTTCAGAAATATTTTTATTTTCTTTTCCGATTTTAATTCCAATTTTATTATTGTATAAATCCATATCACCACTGGCTTTATCAGGATGAGCGCCATCTTCAAGCCGATGCTTTTTGTAATCGATATAATTTGCTTTTTCATGTGCACGACCAAGTTTCAGTGCTTTGCGCCAGCCGATCTGTTGCGCCAGTGTAGCCATCCAATAGGCATGACGAAAGGCATCTACTTGTCCCCCGTTTTTATCTCTATCTAATGTGTTCACATTTGCTATACTATCGCAAACCGCTATCACCTTTTGAGTAATAAGCCATGTTTTTTTAGCAACAAAAGGATGCTTAAAAACCCAGCATTTCTCCGGCCGACTTAATTCTCGGAACTTTTCAGAAACCGAATTTGTTTGAGATTGAATGCAAGAAATATTAAGAAATAAACCCAGCAAGATAAGTTTTAAAATCCGACACATATCTTATTTTCTTAAAGCAATATTAAAGATTTATTATTGGTGTAATTTATCGGCATAATAAAAATTAGCAGGTAAGCCCCCTGTATGCCAAAACAACACATTTGAATTTTCTTTTATTTTCTTATTTTTCATCATATCAAACATCCCGAAAGCAGCACGAGCGGTATAAACGGGATCTAAAATAATACCTTCGCTAAGTGCAAACTCATTTATTGCAAAAACTTCGTCTTCGCTAACAACTCCATAGGGTTTATTGTCATAGCCCTTAATTAGGTTTACATCCGATAATTGATATTCTTTTTTAATATTCAATTGATGTTTTCCTTCATTTACAATTTGAAGTACATTTTGTTCTAAAGAAAGTCCGTTGGTTTCCGATTTATCGATACTCACAGGCATTAGCTGCGCATTTAATTCAAATAAATCCTTTCCAAGTGTTATTCCGGCTTGTGTACCACCCGAACTGGAAGAAAAAAAGATATAATCTACTTTTAAATTTAATTCGTTTAATTGTTGTTTTAATTCTTTTACTGCATTTACATATCCTAGCATTCCTATGGTATTAGAACCTCCGTAGGGAATAATATAACATTTCTTTCCTTTTTTTTCTAATTCCGCTTTTAATAATGCCATATCTTCTCCTTTTCTTTTCCCTTCGTTAAAATGAAATTTCGCACCCAATAAATGCGAAAGCAACAAATTTCCGTTATATTTTTTTGAATCTGTTCCGTCGAGCATTAAATGACACTCCATTCCAGCAACGGCAGCAGCAGCGGCTGTCTGTCTGCAATGGTTCGACTGTTGTGCTCCGGCAGTAATTAGCGTATCGCAATTTAATTCTTTTGCTTCGTATAACAAATATTCCAGTTTACGTGTTTTATTTCCTCCACTGGCTAAGCCGGTTTGGTCGTCTCTTTTTATATAAATATTATATCCATTATACTTTTTCGAAAGGTTTTTCATGTAATGTAAAGGGGTAGGCAAAAAGCCTAAACTTACTTTTTTATCTAAAATCATATTCGCTCTTATTAATTCATTTCAAAGATAAGAAGGAGAATCTAATTTTTTTAAAAAATATTCTATTTCTATTATAGCCTATTTAAAAATATTTATCCTTACGATTCAAGAGATGCACTGAAAATAGTTTTATAAGAATATTTAGACAATTTTAGTTTAAAAAACTTAAAAGGTGGAATTAATAAATATTATTTCTTTTAAAAATCTAGTCAATCAATGATTTACATCTCTTCTATAAGATTATTATTGAATAAATTTTAATCGTTTCTTAGTAGTTTTTCTCCTCAATATTAAATTCTTTTATTATATATCGTCCCTACGGGACTGTATTCATCGGTTGTTATTGTTGTTATAAATATTTTGTCCCTATGGGACTTAAAGTTATATTTTAATTCATTTTTCTGCCTATTTTAATTCTTCTTTCATTTGTCCCGTTAGGGACTTAATATTTCTAAAAAAACAAACCATATCCCTTTACAAGTCCCGTAGGGACGGTATGTTATACCAATTGTAAATTTAAAATAGTCCAACGGATATTTTAAATTATACA
>DAOLWT010000307.1:0-2257 GCA_035421345.1 Bacteroidales bacterium | reverse complement strand
CATCTTGCATAAGGGTTGTTCCAATATAAATCATTGAATAAGATATAAACAACAGTAATGATGTTAAAAAAAACTGGGCTCTTTTTCGCAGGTCTATTACACTTATAATAGCAATAATCCCTGTTATTAATTGAAGAAAAATAAATTCGAAGCTATTAGGTACTAGAAAGCCAATGGTTACAATAGTTATTATATGAATAAATAAAGCCAAACGGGTATCAAAAAAGGCCCTAATAATTACAGGAAGAATACAAAATGGGATTAAATAAATAAAATCAGAATCAATTTTTATAACGGTAGCTGTAACAAATACCATTAAAAAAATATTACATAAAATAAAAAATACTTTATTGTTATTTTGAAAAACCTCTATTCGGAACGATTTTAAAAAAACAAATAATACCGACATGGAAATAACAATTAAAATAAACTGTCCGAATAAAATTTTGTAATATTTAGCGGAAGAACCCAGCTGCGACTCGAATTCTTTTTTTAATGATTCTATTACCTGATATTTTTCTGTTGTAACTACTTCGCCTTTCGAAATAACACGCTCTCCTTTTTGAACCATTCCTCGTGTTAAAGAAATTTCGTTTAATATGCTTTCTTTATATTTACTAGTTAAATCTTCATTATAAAAAATATTTTGCGAAATAGCATTTTTTAAAAGAATGACCAATAATTCATTATCTAATTTACTATTCTTTAACCTGGAATTAATATATTGATCTGAAGTTTTTATGGTAAAGAATGTTTCTAGCTTCCGTTCTTCTGCCACATTCCCTTTTATTACATTTATAATTAAATCGCCTTTCTTATTTTCAATAGAATCGGTTAACTGTATAATACCATGAGAATAAATAGTATCGAGTATTGCTTTTGAGAAGTTATAATGTTGATTTTTTTTAATTTTATTAGTATCTTTATATTTCTTACCCCATTTTAAATCGAATTCTGTCGTAAATATTTTTAAATTTTCATTATAAACAGTCGAATCGTATGAGAAAAAATGCTGTTTGTAGGGCAACATACTATTTTTTTCTAAGGTAATCTCTTCCTCTGTTTTAAAAATAGCAAAGTCGAAAGGAGCAATTAAATCGGCATGCATCCATGGTTTCCCTTTTTTAAATTCATATTTAAATTTACCTTCTCGAGGGAATTGAATTACGATTAAGATAATAAAAAATATAAACAGACAAATTTTGTAAATATCGGATGAGCGTTCAGCAAGTTTTGAAGGGAATTTCATACAAAATGATTATTTCGGTTAAACGAAAATATAAATAATTTTATATTTAATAATCATTAATATTATAATATTTAGTAAAATTGCAAAATAAAACAGGAAGTATGCGATTTGGAATGTGTAACTTAAGCATGGTGCCAGTCAGGTTTGAACCTTCTCATAAAAGTGAAATGGTTACGCAACTGCTATTTGGTGAGTTATTTGAAATAATTGAAAAAACAGAAAACTGGTCGAAAGTTAAATTAATATACGATCAATATGAAGGATGGGTGGATGTTAAACAATATTTACCATTATATAATGAAACGTTTGAGAAATTGCACGATTTTGGCTCTACGATCTCTATCGATATTGTTCATGTTTTAATTAATGAAACAAAAAATTATGTTATTCCCATTGTTTTGGGAAGCTCATTGCCTTTTGTGGTAAATCAAACTTTTTATATCGACGACCATAAATATTCATTCGAAGGAAACGTACGTCCTAGTAAAGAAGATGTAACTCCGGAAAAAATTACTGAAAATGCATATATGTATTTGGATGCACCCTACTTATGGGGTGGGCGTTCTCCTTTTGGGATTGATTGTTCCGGGCTAGTCCAAATGACATACAAACTAAGCGGCATTAAATTACCTCGCGATGCTGGTCAACAAGCATCCTGTGGAACAACAATAAATCTACTTTCCGAAGCACAAGCGGGAGACCTCGCATTTTTCGATAACGAAGAAGGAATAATAACCCATGTAGGTATTATATTGCCCAATAATCAGATTATTCATGCTTCCGGCAGAGTCCGTGTAGATTCACTAGATCATGAAGGAATCTATAATGTGAAGAAAAAACAATATTCCCATAAACTGCGTTTAATTAAACGGATTATTTAATAGCTCAGAACCAATCATATTATTTGATTCGTACACGTGTTGCGAAATAATTACATTTAATTTACAACTCATTATTCTGCTTTGCTAATATTCCCTATTCCACTCGATGTTATTTCTTTAATAATAG
>DAOLWT010000306.1:0-2263 GCA_035421345.1 Bacteroidales bacterium | reverse complement strand
CCAGTCGGAAGCAATATTAGTAAATTTAGGTTTTTTATAAAAATCAGAAAGATGCTTATCGAGTCTGATATCAGGGTTATCAGAAGTAAACCCGATATAAAATTTATCGGCAGAAACAGAATATAAAATATAACAATAAGCCATAAAATTAAGCGCCCCGAAACTACGAAGCGCTTTAAATTGTGGGCCCACTTGGGCTCGAACCAAGGACCCTCAGATTATGAGTCTGATGCTCTAACCAGCTGAGCTATGAGCCCTAATTTCAGAAAAAAATTAGATATTTGCATCTGAAACGGGGTGCAATTTTACGCATTTATTACGAATTGAACAAAATTTTTTAATAATTATGATAAAAAATTTAATTTTTGACCTTGGTGGTGTCATTCTAAACATTGATTTCCAACTAACAATAAGCGCCTTTCATAAAATGGGTATTCAAAATATAAACGAATTATTTTCAGCCTATTCTCAAAACGAATTTTTTAATGATTTTGATAAAGGACTTATAAATCCAGACGAATTCCGTAAAGAAATAAGAAAACGTTTATCTGATAATTTTTCCGATGAACAAATTGATGAAGCATGGAATGCCATGTTACTTGATTTTCCAACTCAAAATATCAATTTTCTGTTAAGTGTTAAATCTAAATACCGAACTTTTTTATTGAGCAATACCAATGCCATTCATTTCCCTGTATACAACAAACAACTTAACGATAAATATCATATACCGCATTTATCTTTATTATTCGAAAAAGCATATTATTCATATTTGGAAGGGTTAAGAAAACCTGACATTGAAATATTCGAAAAAGTACTTCTTGAAAATAAACTTATGCCAGAAGAGACCCTGTTTATTGATGATTCAACACATAACACAGCGACTGCTGAAAAACTGGGAATAAATACAATTACACTGGAATCCCCTAAAACATTAACGGAAATGGTAATACGAAAGATATTCTAATAACCTTTATCAAATTGTATTTTCAATTTTTTCTAATAAATCAATTGTAACAGGTAGCGTAGGAGTTTGTAGTAATGAAATTTTATATTCTTTTATGTTTTTTACTCCTTTAAAATATCCTTTAAAATGTTTTCTCATTTCTAGTATCCCTGTCCGTTCTCCTTTTTCTTTTACCGATAAAAGCAAATGTTCCTTACAAACAGATATTCTTTCATGAAGATCCGGTTCCGGTATTAGATTTCCGTTTATTAAATATTCTTTCACTTGTTTAAAAATCCATGGATTCCCAATACTGGCTCTCCCTATCATTAAGCCATCTACCTTGTATTTTTCTTTCATTTCTAAGGCTTTTTTCGGACTATCAATATCTCCATTCCCAAATATGGGTATCGTAATGCGAGGATTATTTTTTATTTCCCCTATCAGTGTCCAGTCGGCGATGCCACTATATATCTGTGAACGTGTGCGGGCATGAATGCTTAGCGCTTTAATGCCGGTATCTTGTAATTGTTCGGCAATTTCTGCAATAATTTTACTTTTTTCGTCCCATCCTAATCGGGTTTTTACGGTAACGGGGAGAGATGTAGATTGAACTACGACTTTCGTCATTTCAATCATTCGGTTTATATCTTTCAGTAAAGCTGCACCGGCGCCTTTACTCACGACTTTACGTACCGGACATCCGTAATTAAGGTCAATTAAGTCGGGATGAGCTGCTTCTGCCAGTTCAGCTGCTTTTTTCATGGAGTTAATATCATGACCAAAAATCTGGATACCGATAGGTCTTTCGAAATCTGAAATATTAAGTTTTCGAATACTTTTAATAGCATCTCTAATTAAGCCTTCCGATGAAATAAATTCTGTATACATTAGATCTGCTCCATATTTCCGACAAATAGCTCGAAAGGCAGGATCGGTAATATCTTCCATGGGCGCGAGCATTAATGGACAAGAAGGCAAGTTAATAGAACCTATTTTCAGCATCTAAATCGTTAAATAAATCGTATTTGTAAAGAGAATTATTGTAATTTCACACAAAAATAAACAATATTGTATTAAAAAATGGATAAACAACCCATACTTCATCATTTTAGTGTTCCACTAAAACTTTTAGTCTTAGGAATAATTATCTTTTCTTCTATTATATTAGTAATGATTACCGGTATTGTTATAGCAGCTCCTTTTGTTGGAGGAGATATAATGCAACAACTTACACGTGTTGGTACTTCATTTGACCCCGAAACCATCGCATTTTCGAAATATATACAGATATTAAGTCAGCTAGGTATTTTTATT
>DAOLWT010000305.1:0-2292 GCA_035421345.1 Bacteroidales bacterium | reverse complement strand
CAGCCGCTATACCGTCGGCAAACAAAAAGCCTTCATCGCTTAATATTAGATGGTTTTTTTCGTTTATCATCTTTTTATCATCAATAAATTGAACCGATTTTTTTTCCAATCGGGCTTTCTCGCTTATCCCGAAATAGGTTTCAATATAATTTAGGTCGCATCCCCACATGGTTCGTAAGGAGGTCATAATATATTCGTTTAATTTATCGGTTTCGGAAAGGACTTCTTTTTCATACAGAAGTTTATTAGAATCAAGATGTTCAATATATTTTTGGGTGTCGGAAATATTCCACTGTCGCTCCACTTTGTTATATGAATGTGCCGAAGGGCCTAAGCCTAAATATTTTATTCCTTTCCAGTAATTACTATTATGTTTCGAAAAATAATCTTTTTTACAAAAGTTAGAAACCTCATAATGAAGAAAATCATTTTCTTTTGTTTGTTGCATTAGTACTTTAAAATGTTTTATGCTTTGTTCTTCATTTACGGCTGTTAATTTCCCTTTTGTAATTAGTTTATTAAGAGCAGTATGGGGTTCAACAGTTAAGCTATATGCCGATATATGCGGTACATATAAAGAAAAAGAATAATGCAGGTTTTTTTCCCAGTTTTCATCACTTAAGGTTGGGATTCCATAAATTAAATCAATACTAATATTTTCAAATCCGGCATCTTGACTTCGTTTCACGGCTGTTTCGGCCTGCGAAGGACTATGCAAACGATGAAGGTATTTCAAATCTTCTTCAAAAAACGACTGAATTCCAATGCTTAACCTATTGATAAATAATTTTTTAAAGTCTTTTATTTTACTTGCATTTAAATCGTTCGGGTTAGCTTCTATGGTAATTTCTGCATCTGGTTTTATTTCAAATGTTTTATTAAGTTTTTCCAGTATACTTGCAAGTTGTGTATATCCTAATAAAGAGGGGGTACCTCCACCAATATAAATAGTTTCAATGGGTTCTTTCTCTAAGTACGAATGTTGTAGGGCTATTTCTTTTAGTAATGCAGGAATATAGGCATCTAAATGCTTTGAGGAGGCAACAGAATAAAAATTACAATAATTACATTTACTGTTGCAAAAAGGAATATGTATGTAAATACCTGCCATTATAGTGTTTTAAGGGATAATAATAACTTTTAAATTAACTCTTTCTTCCAACTATTAAAGAATTTCCGGTAGGAATAGCTATCCTTTTTTCAAACTGTAATCCTGCTTTTTTATACCACTGGCATATCTCTTTTTCGGTATACGTATCTCCTTTTTCGGTTCCTACCAACATGTTTAAAGCAAATAAAGCGCCGGTTGCAGGTTTGGTACGCTCTTCGTTCATTACCTGATCTTGTATAACAAGCTGTCCGCCTTTGTTTAACGAAGAGGAGCATTTTTTAATTAGCTTAACATTTTCTTCGTAAGAATTTATATGAATAACGGCCGAAAGAAATACTAAGTCGTATCCTTTAGGCAGGACATTTGTATGATAATCTCCACCAACAACATCTACCTTTTTATTCATTTTATTTTTTTGAATATATTGCAAGGTGATGGGGATTACATTCGGTAAATCGAATACCGTTGCAGTACTGTTTTTTATAGCTTTGGTAAATGCCATGGCAAAAGCGCCCGAACCTCCGCCAACATCTAATACTCGTTTTACTCCCAATGTATTTAGTTTAGAAACAATTGCTCCGGCTTGGCGGGATGCTCTGTAATGCATAGCTTCAATAAATGATTCAAGCCATTTAATATCGCGGTTATTTATGTGTTTAGGTCGTTGAAAAACGGAAGTTCCTTTTTTTACACAGTCGGTTAGCGTACTCCATGTTTCCCATTGGTGTGCCGTATGTAATAGGGTCGACATATAGTCTGTCTTTCCTTTTACAAAATACGTTTCCGATTCGTTGGTATTTTTAAATTTTTGATTTGTCTTTTCCAGAAAACCCAATGCACAAAGAGCATTCATCAGTCGGTCAGTAGCACGTATATCCGTTTTAATTTTTTTGGCTACTTGTTCCGATGTTTTGGATGATTTATGCAGAACAGTAAAAATATCGAGTTCAAAAGCTGTAAGTAAAATACGGCTTTTTTGATAATGATTAATATATTCACGAATAGATTCGGGAGTATGTTTAACGAGAGGTGCTTTCATAAATTAGTTTTGTTTTTCAAAATTAAAATAATTCAGCATATAATCTTAACAGGAATAGCTAAAATAAAAGAGAAACAAATATCTTTGCACATATAAAATGAGTAGTATGGATAAAAAAGTAAGAGTTCGTTTTGCGCCAAGT
>DAOLWT010000304.1:0-2308 GCA_035421345.1 Bacteroidales bacterium | reverse complement strand
GCATGAGAAATTTTATTTTGTTGGTGGCTGGTTGTGCTTTGGTGGTGTCTTCTTGTCAATACAGTAAAGAGCCGAAAACATTTTCTACCGAAAAGGTGAGCATACAGTATCCATCGTATCTGCATGTTTCGAATGATGTGTATCCGACCAAGCAAACGTTGCTGCAAACTAAAAATGATTACCGCGATGTGTATTTTATTTTAATTGATTTTGGTCAAAAACCCAGCGACAGCGGTTTCGCGCTGATGTATGATTCTATCACCAATCAATTAAAAAGAAATTTAAAAGAAATACTGGTGGAAAAAGATTCTGCGTTTACCATCAATAATTTAAAGGCAAGAGAATATCAAATTTCTGGTGTGCTTTCGTCTGAAAAGCAGGCGCTGCGGTTTTTGTTTACGCTGGATTTATTTGAAGATAAAAACGGTCATTTGTATCAAACGGCTGGCTGGCTGCTGCGCCACAAACGTGAGCTTTGGGAAAAAGATCTGCAGGCTGCGGCGTATTCGCTGACGGTGAAATAAAACTTCATTTAACTTTTCCAAAGTCTTAAACTTTGGAAAGGTTGCTGTTCTACCACTAAACTTTTGTCGCTCAAAATCGTTAATATGCTTAACTTTGTATATTGAAACATTTAGAAAAAATATCCGATACCGATCCGACCGCAGCTGAGCGCAAGCAAGATCATATACAATTAGCTTTCCAATCGCAGGTAGAAAGTTTATCTATTGATAAACGGTTTTCGTACGAACCGATGTTGTCGGCGCATCCGAAAAAAACGGTTGATGCTATTTCTTTTTTAGGCAAACAAATTCAAACACCAATTTGGGTTTCGAGCATGACCGGCGGCACTGAAAAAGCGTTTACGATCAATTCTAATTTAGCGCGCGCGTGCAACGAGTTTGGAATGGGTATGGGTTTGGGTTCGTGCAGAAGCATTTTGGAAAGCGATGAACGCCTGCATGATTTTGATTTTAGAAAAATAATCGGTGATGAGTTACCTTTTTATGCTAACATCGGCATCGCGCAACTGGAAATTTTACTGAACGAAAATAAATTGTTATTAATCGATAAATTGGTTGATAAATTATCGGTTGATGGAATTATTATTCATATCAATCCATTGCAGGAATGGCTGCAGCCGGAAGGCGATAAGATCAATGAAGTTCCGATTGTTACCATTCAAAAGTTTTTAGAACAAACAAAACAGAAAGTAATTATAAAAGAAGTTGGTCAAGGTTTTGGAAAAGAGAGTTTGCGCGCTTTGGTGCAGCTTCCTATTGAAGCGATTGAATTTGCGGCGCATGGCGGCACCAATTTTTCTAAGCTCGAATTACTACGCGCGGATAAATTGCAGCAAAGTATTTTTAATGAAATTTCACACATCGGCCACAGCGCCGAAGAAATGGTAACGTTTGTTAATGATCTGAAAAACGAATTAGGCGATAAATTTGTGTGCGAACAATTCATTATTTCAGGCGGTGTGAAAACCTTTTTAGACGGTTATTATTTAATGGAAAAACTGGATGCAACTGCGATTTACGGACAAGCATCTACTTTATTGAAATACGCGGAACAATCGTATGAAGTGTTGCAGCAATTTTTACAAAGTCAAAAAGATGGGTTGCAACTGGCGAAAGCTTTTTTTAAAGTGAACTAAATTTTATGAGCAAAAAAATACTCATCGTCAACGGACATCCAAACAAAGACAGTTTGAACTTTGCGCTGGCAGATGCTTATAAAAAAGGTGCAACGCAAGCAAATGCCGAGATCCAGGAAATTATTATCCGTGATCTGCAATTCAATCCAAACTTAGAATTCGGTTATCAAAAACGCACCGAACTGGAGCCGGATCTTTTGGCAGCGTGGGAAAAAATAAAATGGGCCGAGCATATTGTATTTGTTTATCCAATTTGGTGGGGCGGCCTGCCTGCAGTGATGAAAGGTTTTTTTGACCGGTTATTTTTGCCTGGTTTAGCGTTTGCCTACAGGGAAAATTCGGTTTGGTGGGACAAGCTGCTGACAGGAAAATCTGCGCATATGATCGTAACAATGGACACGCCTTATTGGTATTTCCGTTTTGTTTATGGCAATCCGGGTATCAACCAGCTTAAGAAAAACACGTTAGAATTTTGCGGAATAAAACCGGTAAAAGTTACGGTGTTTTCACCAATACGAAATATGAAGCCAGATGTATTAAAAAAATATCTTGCAAAAACAGAACAATTAGGTAAGAAATTAGCTTAAAAATATACAGATGAAAAAAATAGAAGGTTATTCAAAACTGAGCAAAGAACAAAAAATTGAC
>DAOLWT010000303.1:0-2318 GCA_035421345.1 Bacteroidales bacterium | reverse complement strand
AATAAACATTGCTTATATTATTATTAAAATGGCAATGAATAGAAAAGAAAGTAGAGGATTACATTATTCTTTAAATTATCCTGAAAAAAAATAAAATGGCAATTATAAAAACATTAAATGGGTTTACTCCTATTTTTGGCAAAAATTGTTTTATTGCCGATAATGCTGTCGTTGTTGGAGATGTAATCATGGGGGATGATTGCAGTATATGGTTTAATGCTGTTATTAGAGGCGATGTTCATTATATTCGTATCGGAAATAAAGTAAATGTTCAAGATGGTGCAATTATTCATGCTACTTATCAAAAAGCACCAACAAATATAGGAAATAACGTTTCCATTGCACATAATGCTATTGTTCATGGATGCACCATTCATGATAATGTACTTATAGGAATGGGTGCGATTATTATGGATCATGTGATTATTGAAAGCAACAGCATCATAGCTGCCGGTGCTATTGTTTTAGAAAATACGATTGTTGAATCAGGCAGTGTGTATGCTGGTATTCCTGCAAAAAAAACAAAAACAATTGATAAGGAACTAATTGAAGGACAAATTAATCGTATTGCCAATAGTTACCTTAAATATGCCGGCTGGTATAAAGAAGAAAAATAAAAAAAGAGCAGATAATAGGAACTATCTGCTCTAAATATATTAAAAAATATTTTTTATTTAATACCTATTTTCTTTTTAACAAGAGGCATTAAGTTATCGCTTTCTGATTTATAAAGAAGTATTCCTACCGCAGAATCGAAAATATAGGTATACCCATTTTCTTTGGCAACTTCTTCTATTGCTTTTAACGCTTTGTCTTGAATGGGTTTAAACAATTCTAATTTTTTTGTTTGAAAAGCAGTATCTGCAGAAGCGGTAAAACTTTCAATTCTTGTGTTAATATCTTGTAATTCAGCCATTTTTGTTTGCTTAATTAATTCAGACATCGTAGACAAGTTAGTTTGGTAATCTTGATATTTGGTATTTAATTCGGTTTGCATTGTTGTTAGTTGCGATTGGTACGTTTTATATTCTAACTGTAAAACTTGATTTGCAGAATCAACACCAGGCATAATTAACATAAGTGAATCTGAATTAACATATCCCAACTTTACTTTAGTTTGAGCATTAACAGTTATAGCACTGATAAAAATAATTATTAAAAGATTTAATTTCACTATACTTTTCATATTCTTTTTTTTTATAAATTAATTTTCGGGCAAAGTTAAAATAATAAATGATATGATTAACATATTAGAAAAAACAAGATTTAAAAATTATTCTTCTTTTGTTTTTTCGTTAACAGTTCCTGGTTTATAGCCTAATTTAGCTAAAATATCATCACTTTTATCGAGTTTTGAATTAACATAAAGCATTGTTAAAGAGCCTGATTTATCGAAAATTACACCATAAACTCCCTCTGTTGCATATTCTTCTATAGCATTATAAACTTTATCTTGTATTGGTTTTGTTAATTCTTGTCTTTTTTTGTACAATTCCCCTTCTTTTCCAAAATATTTTTTTTGTAAAGCTTTTGCCTCTTTTTCTTTGGCTATTATTTCTTCTTCCTTTTTCAATTTAACATCTTCAGGGAGCAACACCGATTCTGTTTGAAATGTTTTATACAAACTATCTATTTCTTTAAATTTAGCTTCTATTTCTTCTTGCCATTCAATAGAATATTCGTCTAATTTATCTTGTGCTGCTAAATATTCTGGAATATTTTCCAAAATATATTCTGAGTCAACAATAGCATATTTTTGCTGACTATATGAAAAAGACGTAATAAATATTAAAAATACGATTCCAATTAATTTTTTCATATTCTTTCCTCCTATATGTTTTTATTTAATTTATTTAATCTATTGATTGATTAATTGAAAAATGGAACTGTCCTTTATTAGCGGAAGGAACTCCTTTAATTTTATCAAATCCGTAGCCCCAATCTAATCCAAGAACGCCAAACATGGGCAAATACATGCGTAATCCGATACCGGCAGACCTTTTAACATCGAAAGGGTCAAACGATTTAAATTTCAACCACGTATTACCTGCTTCAACAAAACTCAATACATAAATTGTAGCCATTGGATTTAATGAAACCGGGTAGCGTAATTCCATAGTATATTTATTAAAAATTACTCCGCCGATATAACCGGTATTATCCATAGGGGTTAATGAATTATTAGCATATCCTCTCATGCCGATAATGTCGCTACCTGTAAATTGTTGATTATACCCACCTCCCGACATGCCGTCGCCACCTAAATAAAACCTTCCAAAAGGAGTTGTACCAATATCTTTATTATAATATCCAATAAA
>DAOLWT010000302.1:0-2360 GCA_035421345.1 Bacteroidales bacterium | reverse complement strand
GCATTACCATTGTAAAATTTAAAATATCCGTTGGACTATTTTAAATTTACAATTTTTATAACCGTTCTTTCTACTCTTGTTTTCATAAAGAATGTATTTAATATTTTTGTATTTCAAAATTATGATAATTTATTTGTTAAACGTATTTATTAATTTCATATATTTGATGTACACTTTAAGTTAATCAAAGCAATATGTTTACCTTGTTACAAATAAGATATCGATATGCTTTATTAATATTTTCGTTTAGTTCTGTTATTTTCTTTTTGGTAGCTTGTAAACCTCCTATCGAAAAAACAACTGCTTCAACGAATAACGATTTTTCCAGCATTTACAGTCAATCGGAACAAATACTTTTTCTTACTTTTAAAATTAAAAACGATACTATCCTTAAAAAAGCTTCCGAATTTTCACTGGCAAATAAATTAATTACCGACGGAAAAATAAAGATGCATACCAATGAAATTTCTATAGATACTGCTTATCCTTATATCGGCTTATCTTTCTTAACGGAACAAAATAAAATTATATATACTCACTTGCTTAAGCATCCTATATACAAAGATTTTGAATACATAAACGAGGAAGGAAACTTTCAAATGTCGTCGTTAAAATTATATGAAACGGAGCTTTTTGTCCGTATTCCATATAATATATCTATTAAAAAAGTTAATATTACAGAAAAAAACGAATTCGGAACATTCACCATTAAAAACATAGCTTTATGAGAACATTTACCTCTTTTTTATGATAAGACCTTTGCAGGGTCAAACATTTAAAATAGACACCATCCAGTTTAAAGGCGCTACTTCGGAGATGGTTAATATTGTAATACTCGGCGATGGTTATACAGCCGCGCAAATGAGTACGTTTGTGAGTAATTCTACTAGTTTCACTACTGTCTTTTTTAATGAAACGCCCATGAAAGAATACATTAATTATTTTAATGTTTTTGCTATAGAAACACCTTCAACGCAGACAGGCGCTAAACATCCGGGAACGGCATCGGATTGCGGGGGAACGGTCCCTGTTTCTAATCCCACCAACTATTTCGGAAGTAGTTTCGATACAGGAGGAATTCATCGCTTATTATATCCAAAGAATACATCAACAGTACAAAGTGTTCTTGCATCGAATATGCCGAGTTACGATTTAGTTTTTATATTGGTTAACTCGCCTTATTATGGTAGTGGTGGCGGTTCTTATGCTGCTTTCTCTATGGAAGCATCATCGAACGAAATAGGGAAACATGAAATGGGACATTCTTTTGGCACATTAGCCGACGAATATTGGGCAGGGACACAATATGCAGGAGAAAAAGCCAATATGACAAGTCAGTCGAGCCCCACACTAGTTAAATGGAAAAACTGGGTAGGAATAAACAATGTAGGTGTTTATGCTCATTCGGGAAGCGGTGCTTCGGGATGGTATAAGCCACACCAGAATTGTAAAATGCAGTATCTAGGAAAAACGTTTTGTAATGTTTGTGTTGAAACATTGATTGAAAAAGTTCATGGTATTGTAAACCCGATCGACTCGTATAGTCCTTCGAGCTCAACTGTAGCTATTAGCAACAACAGCCTTAACTTCTCGTTGAAACTATATAAACCGAATCCGAATACATTAAGAACAAACTGGACATTAGATGGTGCAGCAAAAAATAAAAATGTAGATTCGGTAATTATAAACGGCACTTCTTTAAGTAATGGCAGTCATCAGCTGGTAGTAACGGTTTTAGATACCACCTACTTAACTAAGAATGCACAACATCCTACATCTCATCTTTATACTGTTACTTGGAATATTAATAAAACAGCTACAGGCATAGATATTACAGATAAAATAAATACTTCGGCTATTACATTATTCCCAAATCCTTTTAACGAAAATTTAGCATTAAAAACCGAAATAGATGAGCCTACCGATATATCTATTATTATAACCGATATTACCGGAAAAACAATGAAAAAGATAAACTATGGAATGCTTGATGCAGGAACGCACGAAATGAATATTTCTAAAAAGGTACAGCATTTATCAAATGGAGAATACGTTATTTCTATCTATTATAACAACCAGATGGTTATCAGTAAAAAGATTATTAAACAATCTTAATTGCAAACTCTGACAGGGTTCCAAACCCTGTCAGAGTTCTTTACTAATTTTTTAAGAATTTGCAATTTGTTCGTTGCGTTATTATTATTTAGGCTCTTTAAAATATCCTATTTTTCTAAATTCAATCAACAAACTTCTAGCTTCTGCATTATCGATAGAAGAAGCAAAACGAATGGTTTTTAAACCATAATCGAAACATATCTTTCCACCTGATATCGCCAAAAGGTTTATTTTATTTGGGTTGT
>DAOLWT010000301.1:0-2367 GCA_035421345.1 Bacteroidales bacterium | reverse complement strand
TATACGGATCAATTGGAGCCCTTATCATTTTACTCACGTGGATCTATTTTAATGCGATGGTGCTATTAATTGGGTTTGCATTAAATATGAGTATCATAAATGCAAAAGAAAACAAGAGAGCCCCTGTATTTTAAAAATACATAATTTTACTTGTTAAATATTAGATTATGAACCGAATTATTATTTTCTTCTTATTTTTATTTTTTGAATCGCAGATTTGGGCTCAATCAGGTATCAATTTTTACAGGAGTTCCGCCAACTCATTATATTGGGCTAACAGAAAACCGTATACCGGATATTGGCAACAAGATGTTTATTATAAAATTAATGCTTCTATTAATGAGAATACCGATATTCTAGATGGGTACGAAGAATTAACCTATTATAATAATTCTCCGAACGATTTGGAATATGTATATTTTCATTTATATCAAAATGCTTATCAACCTGGATCCTATTTCGATAATTTATATTTAACTAATGGAAATAAACCTGATTATGGTCATTATGAAAGTCAGGGACTTGGTATACAAATTGAACAAATTACGATTAATAATGTGGACGTTAAAACAGAACTCGATAATACCATTCTGAAAGTATTTCTTCCGCAATCGCTTAAAAGTGGGGAATCAATTACTTTTAAAATAAAATTTAAAACTTTTTTCGATATTGAAGCTTCCTGGCGCCGACTACGCGTATATAATGCATACGGTTTCAAACATTATAACGGCTCTCAATGGTACCCACGTATATGTGTTTATGATATAAAATCAGGATGGAATACAGACCAACATTTAGGGCACGAATTTTACGGCGATTTTGGTGTTTTTGATGTAGAACTTAATTTTGCCAATAATTTTATTGTAGAAGCAACAGGCGTACTTCAAAATGAAGAAGAAGTGCTACCTGCATCTTTAAAAGCAAAACTTGATATTACTAAATTTAAGGATAAGCCATTAGGCGAAAAGCCATCTATCATTATACCATATGATAGCACTATCCGAAAGACATGGGAATATTATGCCGAAAATGTTCACGATGTTGCTTTTGTAGCAGACCCGACCTTTCGTATTGGAGAAGTAATATATACTCCCAACGGCGAAAACGAAAACGCCATTAAATGTATTTCATTAGCAATGGAACCCAACGCTTCCCGATGGCAGAATGCAGCCGAATTTACTGCTAAAATTGTAAAATACTATAGTGAAACATTTGGCACATTTCATTATCCTAAAATGATTGTAGCCGATGCTGAATCCGGTATGGAATACCCAATGCTTACCATGGATAGCGAACTGGATCCGGATTACAAGTATTTACTTGCTCATGAAATAGGTCATAATTGGTTCTTTGGCATGGTTGGAAGTAATGAAACATACCGTGCTGCCATGGATGAAGGGTTTACAGTTTTTATAAGTTCATTGGCGATTGATAGCCTATCTAAGACAGAAGCGATTGAATCGCCTAATCCTTCAAAATATGTAACTAATTTCGAAAAAAAATATTCTTTCACCGAAAAAATTATATATGAAACATATTACCGGCATGCTTTAGAAACAGATGGCGTACAGTTAAACACCCATTCCGATGCTTTTAACACCAATGAAGCATACGGAAATACCTACCGACAAGTATATTATAAAACAGCTGTTATGCTAAACAACTTACAGTATGTTTTAGGAGACACATTGTTTTTTGCAGCCATGAAAAATTATTTTAACCAATGGAAATTTGCGCATCCTACTATAGAAGATATGAGAGCTTCTTTTATAGCTTATACTAAAACCGATTTAAATTGGTTTTTTGATCAATGGCTGGAAACGAATAAAACAATTGATTATTCTATAAAATCAGTAAAACCTGGCAATAAAAAAGATCAATATATTGTTACTTTTAAAAGAAAAGGCCGAATGCAGATGCCTATTGATTTTTCGGTTATCAATAAAAAAGATTCTATTTATCATTTTCATATTCCAAACAACTGGTTTATAAAAAAAACCGATGCTACTGTACTTCCCAAATGGTTTGGATGGGATAATTTAAACAAAACATATCAGGCGACTATACAGGTAAAAGAAGGTATTTCAAATGTAATTATAGACCCATCGGGGAAGCTTGCAGATTTAAATATGATTAATAACAGTTATAGACTTCCCTTATCCATGCGTTTTGACCCCAAAATAGAAATGTCTCCTGATCGAAAAAAATACGAATTTATGGCATGTCCAAATATATGGTGGAATAGTTACGATGGAATTAAACTGGGATTTCAGTTAGGCGGAAGTTATTTTAACTATAAACATATTTTCGATTTAAAAGTATGGGGAAACACCGGCGTCTTTCAAAACGAAACACTAGCAAAACCTA
>DAOLWT010000300.1:0-2368 GCA_035421345.1 Bacteroidales bacterium | reverse complement strand
CTTGAACAAAATCAGTGGTTTCCGGTTCAATTAAATTCCGATTTTACATTTATTAATAAATCGTTAAATAAAATAAAAGTAATAGGACAGGGAAGAAGTTATCTTCAAAAGATAAAAATTAATCCGGAAATGAATAAAAAAGATTTTTCTCCTGTTGAACTGCAGTTAAATAGTGTGCAAAAAGGATTTAACGATACGATTTGGAAAACCCATCGGATGGATAGTTTAACAGAAAAAGATAGGAAAACGTATTATATTGTTGATAGTATTGGAAAGGCCAACAATTTTGATCGGATCATTAAAACTTCCGAAGCGCTCATATTAGGAAAGATTCCGATTAAATTCGTGGATATAGAATTAAATAAAATAATTCATTTTAACGATTATGAAGGCTTTCGACTTGGAATGGGTTTATCTAGCAACGAGAAGTTTAGTAAACATATTTTTTTAAATGGATATTTTGCATATGGGTTTTCCGATAAAGATTATAAATATGGAACAGATGTCGCTTATGCGTTTAATGATAAGCACGACATAACTATTGGCATTTCTTATTTAGATGACGTAACCGAATCGGGCGAAATTAATTTTTATGAGAAACAAGGGTTTTTAAGCGACGACTATTTTAGAAGATATATGATTCAAAGAATGGATAAATCTCAAAAATCAAAGGGGTTTATCCGATTCACGATACTAAAATACGTAAAAACAGAAATTAGTTTGAGTCAAATAGCTAAATCAGTCACTAATAGCTACACTTATGGCGTGAAACAAAATAATATCTCATTATTTTTAAATGAATTTAATTTTACGGAGTTAACGGTCGGATTAGCATTTGCTTTTAAAGAAAAGTATATTCAAACGTTACGATATAAAATTTCTTCTGGTACGAAATATCCTATTGTATGGATTAATTATGTTAAAGGCTTCAATAATTTATTAAAAGGCGAATATGCCTATAATAGGTATGAGATAAAGGGGAAGAAATCGTTTTTTATAAAGCATATAGGTACATCTTCTATTCAAATTCAAGGAGGATATATTGATGGCGATTTACCTTACTGTAATTTGTTTAATGGAATTGGTAGTTACCGACAGTTTACCATATCGGCACCCAATAGTTTTGAAACGATGCGAATGAATGAATTTCTTTCCAATAAATATGCTGCCTTATTTTATACACATAGTTTTGGAAAATTATTATTTCGTTTTAATAAATTTTCTCCTGAATTAGCTATTGCTACTAATGCGTGTATAGGAAGTTTAAATAATAAAGAAAAACATTTTAACATCGATTTTAAGACACTTCAAAAAGGATATATGGAATCGGGTGTTCTTATTAATAAAATAATTGATGCTGGATTTTATGGCTTGGGTGTAGGTGCATATTATCGTTTTGGGCCTAATTCGTTACCTACATTTAAAGAAAATATGGCGTATAAATTCTCACTTTCATTAAATATGTAAAGAGATAATGTTTTTCTTCGTGTTTTTTTATAATTTTGAATATCAAATTTTAAGAAATGAAAAATAAGAAATGGTATGTTGTAATACCTATTATTATCGTAGTAGGTTTTCTTTTATGGTACTTTAGTTCAATTGTTGCATATATTCTTATTTCGGCTGTTTTATTCATTATAGGGCAACCTATTATAAGACTGCTCGACAATTTTAAATTAGGTCGTTTTTCTATACCTCGCGTAATAAGTGCGCTAGTTGTGTTAATTTCAATGATAATGATTGTATTTCTTGTGTTCTGGCTTATTATTCCGATGATAGCTACACAGGCTAATATGCTTTCGGGAATTAATGTGGAGACTATTTCTAATAGTTTTAGAGAACCTATTGATTATATGCAGCATGTTATGGTTCAATATAATTTAATTTCTCCTAATGAAAATATTGCCGATAATATTTCTTCTCAATTGTTATCGGTTGTTGGAATGACCCAGTTTTCGAATTTTATTAACTCTATTGTTAGTTTTACCAGTAGTATGGCGGTAGCTGTTTTTTCTATCTCTTTTATTACTTTTTTCTTTTTAAAAGACGATCGATTGTTTTTTAAAATGATTATGGGTTTTACCCCGAATGAATATCAATCAGAAGTAAAACGCGTTTTAATTGAATCAAAACGATTGCTTACCAGATATTTTGTTGGGCTATGCATGGAATTAATAGTAGTCGTTTGTCTCATAACACTTGGAATGTGGATACTGGGGTTAAAAAACGCCTTAATGATAGGCTTTTTCGCCGGAATTATGAATATAATACCCTATGCAGGTCCTGTTATTGGTGGTGCTATCGGTATTTTATTCGGGCTTACCTACGATTTAGGAATGGACTTTTCTTCGCAGATGATTCCATTAAT
>DAOLWT010000299.1:0-2395 GCA_035421345.1 Bacteroidales bacterium | reverse complement strand
TATGCCAAAAATATCACAAAAAGGATGTCAAATGCCGGCATCCCCCATTAGAAAACTTGTTCCTTTTGCTGATGAAGCTAAAAAAAGAGGAGTTAAAATTTTTCATTTAAATATCGGACAGCCCGATATTGAAACACCCGAAATTGCGATGAATGCAATACGAAATACCGATATAAAAGTTGTTGAATATAGTCATTCCGCAGGAATTCCATCATACCGTAAAAAACTTTGTGAATACTACAAACGGTTTGATATTAACATAAGCCCCGACGATATTATTGTTACCAACGGAGGGTCGGAAGCTATTATGTTCGCTATGCAAACATGCTTAAACGAAGGAGAAGAAGTTATTATTCCGGAACCCTTTTATGCCAATTATAACGGATTTGCAAAAAGTACGGGCATAATTGTTAAGCCAATTCACTCTGTTATAAAAAATGGCTTTGCATTACCTCCAATGGCCGATTTCGAGAAAGCAATTACTCCGAAAACAAAAGCAATCATGATTTGTAATCCGAGTAACCCTACCGGATACTTATATTCGAAAGAAGAATTAGAAACATTGAGAGATATTGTTTTAAAACACGATTTATATCTTTTATCTGACGAAGTTTACCGTGAATTTTGTTACGATGGAAAAACACATTATTCTGCTATGTGCTTAAAAGGAATTGAAGAAAACACAATTCTTTTAGATTCTATTTCAAAAAGATACAGCGCTTGCGGAGCACGTATCGGATTTATGATTAGTAAGAATAAAGAAATAATGAAAGCAGCCATGAAATTTGCTCAGGCTCGTTTAAGTCCACCTACTTTCGGACAAGTTCTTGGTGAAGCAGCTATAGATACACCTAAATCATACTTCGATAGTGTACAAAAAGAATACATTGCTCGTAGAAATATAGTTGTTGAATCTATAAATAAAATGCCTGGTTGTTTTTGTCCGAACCCAAGCGGTGCTTTTTATGCAGTAGCTAAATTACCTATTGATGATAGCGACAAATTCTGTCAGTGGTTATTAGAAGATTTTCATTTTGAAAATCAAACTGTAATGTTAGCACCTGCTTCCGGATTCTACTCAACCCCCGGTGCAGGAAAAGATGAAGTTCGCATTAGCTATGTTCTAAAATTGGAATCACTGAAAGGTGCTATGAAATGTTTAGAAGAAGCATTAAAAGTGTATCCCGGAAAAACGATATAATTTTCTATTTTATTAAAAAAACCCTGCAGAATTCTTTTTTGCAGGGTTTTTTATTTATACATTTTTAAAGATTTCTACTTATGTTTATTATACTTAACTATTTTAGTATGTCCGTCTCTATCCATTATTTTAACTAAATATAGGCAATTTTTATTTATTTGATATGGAATTTTAATAATACTATTTGAGTTAAAACTACTTATGTAAAGCAATTTACCAGTAATATCAACCAAACTTACCTGAATATCTTTATTTTCATTATTATTTATGCAAATTTCATCATTTTCGCCTTGAAAAATCTGAATTTTAGTATCTTCTTTTTGTGGTAAGTTCGTCGGATTAACACGAGTCCAATCTACTTCAGTACTATCTGGATAGTATTTCAAATTCACAAAAGCATAACCGGCTCCATTTATATAATAAGTATAGGTTCTAAGGTCGTAGGCTTTTGATTGAAATAATTTCCAACCTCCTAATATGGCGGGATATTTAACCCAGGTACTGTCAACTACATGTCTGAAATTATTTTGTCTTAAGCACGGGAAAGAGCCATCAGGTGTTTTAATCGTTCCCCATGCATCAATAATAGATGTAATATAACAATTCTCTTTTTGACGAGCGGAGTCAATTTTAATACCTAGAACCGTAAGTCCGTATTTAATTTTTATATTATAACTACTTGTATCATTAAAAGAAGTATTATATGTAGCAGGTAAGGTTATCATTGTTTCCGGATTATTAAATACCATGGGCACTTCTATTCCATTTCCGATAAAATCGCCTGATGCGCCTAAAAGTTGTACCGAAGAATTCGATTTATTTACGAAAGCAGTCATAGAATCGGGAATATAACCACACATATTGGCTTGTGGAAAATTGTTTGCAAAAGGAGTAGATGCCGGATCAACATAATGAATAGTGATAGATGTATCACTTTGTAATTCGGTAAAATCCCATACTTTATTGGCTCCGGAAGAACCGGGAGTAATTGAAGCTGCTGGGGTTTTATCGGTCGACTGATTTATAAGTGTTCCAATATTAGCAAAATCGCTAGATGTAATTATAATTTGAGATTGAACGCACTTTATTTCCATTATAAATAAAATACCAAGCAATAATTTAAATTTCATAATTTTTTAATTTTAATTATATTCGAATTATCTATTTACATACACTTATAATAAAGAATACCCT
>DAOLWT010000298.1:375-2402 GCA_035421345.1 Bacteroidales bacterium | reverse complement strand
TGAGGCGGGGTGCGTTGTATGTATCGATTTAATCGATAGTTACGATAATGTGGTACGTCACTTTTTAGGTTTTATATGGGTAGAAGGTTCTTTAGTGGTGCGGTATGCGTTTTCTGGGGGCGGGGGTGGGATGGGGAAGGTGGAGCGGGGGATTTGGGCGTATTTGATTTCTTTACAGTAAATTTTTATTTTTTACGTATGTAAAAAGCGTTTCAACAAATTTCTTGCCTGTAGTAAGCGTATTTATAGCGGTATCGAGCGTAATTTCAAAATCAAAATTATAATCGCTGGATTGCCTCATTTCAAATATTTTATTGATTTGTTTACCCATTTCACCAGAAAATATGCCGGTTTTAACAAATTGTTTTGAAAAAATCGTTATCATTCCATGGTGTGACGAAGTAACGATTTTTTCTTCTATAAACAAAACTTGAACCGCATAAAACATAGCATAGTAAGTTCTTGATACCGCTGCATTAAACAAATTGTTTTGTATTAATAATTCAGCTGTTTGAAGCTCTTTCAACGATTTTTTTATAAGTACTTCTATTTTAAATTCTTCGTTCATGCAGCGATTCCTTCATTTTTAACGTTTATAAAAAGCGGATTGGGCGAGTTTAAGTATTGATATTCCGACACTGGTATTACCGAGATCGCTATATCATATTTTAATACCATTTCGTATATGGCATCATTCATCGTATCTATTTCTTTGCACGGATCGAAAGGAACGTCCTTCGAGTCTATAACCGCAAGGAAATCAATATCAGAGTTTTTATGCGCGTCACCGCGGGCATAAGAACCAAATAATATTAAATTTTTCAGTTTTTCGCCATATATTAGTTTTAAAGATTGGTTAAGATCATTAGTTATGCTCTTAATATTTTCAATATTCATAGGCTTTTAGCCACCTTTCTTTTTGCGTGTAATATAAAATTTTACCTGGAATAATAATTATTTTTGAGTTTGGGCAAATTCCATAAAAACAATGTCTAATAATGACTTTTTATAAACCCTAACCGCCGTGTATTTTTTATCTTTAACGTATTGCGGGAATGTTTTATCCGTCTGCTGGTGTTTTGTAGATGCCATTAAGCCGAAAGTTTTCATTTGAACCGCATCTAATTTAATTTTTAATACGTCTCTGACGTATGTTTCAATTGTTTGCATGCCTTCCGGAATTTCGTCATGCGCTAATATATATTTTTGATTACGCCATCTAATAGTTTGAGGTTTTATTTTTTTCATGTAATTTATCCTTTTGGATTACATAATCGATGTTATCAGACTCGGCAGTCGAGTATAAAGTTCGGACTTTACAATACTTTTCAGAATATTCGAAAAATATTTTTAAACCTTCTATATCAGCTCTGAACTATATTTCAGGTTTTACGTGCTTTTTCGGCCCCGCCGCGGCTGATCTTGGTGCCGCCCAAAAATGCCTTGAAATCGAGGTTGTCAAAACTATTCAGGTTTAAATATTGTTTTGGCCTTTTTAATCAAAACTATCTGGCATATCTTTCAAAAAATTCTGTTAATGCAGCGGTTACTATGTCCATAATCTGATATTGCGGATAACTTTTTTTAAAATCGTCGAGCTTTTTTACTATTTCTGGATACATCTTAAAACTTTTGGTTACCGGTTTACTTTTGAATTTTCTTGTATCTATGACAAGTGATGGCCTTTCAATAACGTTTTTGTGCTTTGCTTCATACCAGTCTATGATCTCTTTAAGTATGGGTTTCATTTCAGATAATTCAATGAAATCGTGCTTTGCTTTTGTAGTTAATGCAAGTACTTTAGTTTCTAGTTCAGGTTGGTTTACTATAGTGTCTTTATGGTAATCCTCTTTGTTTTTCTTCAGCTTTACTTCAGAGTTATCCAAGTTTACTGTTTTATTTTTTAAGGTTACCGGAGTGCTCTTACAGTTTACCGCGGATTGGCTTACTTTAGAGTTATCAGAGTAAACCTTCTCTATTTTAGAGCGGTTTACTTTAGTCTGTTTAGAGTTTACTTTTTTCTTAAT
>DAOLWT010000298.1:0-365 GCA_035421345.1 Bacteroidales bacterium | reverse complement strand
ACCATTGCATCACCTTCTGCATTAATATATTAACATAATCGGATTATTTTTTAAAGTGTTTCGTTTTTATTTTTTAGCTTATAATTTTTGGGATTACCATAAACATACCATAGTAATTTTAAGTATGTTTGTAAATTATTTTTATAATATAAAACAACAACAACTTTTAAAACAGGCCAGATACTACTTACCTATAAGATGGCAACCATCTTATTAAGTACGCGCGCGTGTTGTAGTTGTTTAAATAGTTTAAATAATTTAATAATTTGCAAACTTTAAAAGCGGCTAAAGACAAGGGTTAAAATGGAGTTAGTCAATACAAATTAGATAGATAGTCAATACAAATTAGATAGATAGTCAATACA
>DAOLWT010000297.1:0-2421 GCA_035421345.1 Bacteroidales bacterium | reverse complement strand
GAATGTAGAAATCAGAGAAATAGGAATGTCAATCAATGGACGTATTGCGATGAGCCAATTTCTGAAAAAGAAGAAAATGACTAATATTACCAGCCCGATTGATATTAATAAGGTTTCCAATACTTCGTTCAAAGAACGGCGAACATTTTGCGTTTTGTCAATAAGCGTAGTAAATACAATATCGCTTTTTTGCGAACTTTTTATTTCTTCTAATCTTTTATTAAATTCGTCCGAAATATCAATATAATTGGCTCCCGGTTGTGGTATAATGGCAATACCTACTCCATAAACACCATTCAGCTTCCAACTTTGTTCAAAACGTTCAGGACCTAATTCAACTTTAGCAACATCTTTTAATCGGATAATCCCATTTTTATCTTCCCGAATAATTAAATTCTGAAATTCTTTTTCAGTAGTAAGTTTTCCTAATGCGCGTATAACAAGGTCTGTTTTGTTTCCATAAATTTTCCCCGAGGGAATCTCCACATTTTCTTTATTTAATACACTGCTTATTTCATTAAATGTAATATTATAGGCATTTAATTTGTCGGGGTCTATCCAAATACGCATGGCCGGTTTTTTCTGTCCGAAAACATTTACAGCACTTACTTCTGGTATTGTTTGGAATTTATTTTGAAGAACGTTTTCCGCATAATCACTTAATTCTAATAAACCTTTACTTGGACTTTGAACAGCAAGTAAAATAATAAATTCGTTATTTGCATCTGCTTTTGAAACAACAGGAGGGGCGTCAATATCCTGAGGAAGATTTCGTAATGCCTGACTTACTTTGTCTCGTACATCGTTGGTCGCTGCTTCCATATCAGCATCAATATTAAATTCAATCGAAATTCTGCTGGAGCCAACAGAACTGGATGAAGTAATAGTTCGAATTCCAGGAATCCCGTTGATCGATTTTTCTAAGGGTTCGGTAATCTGACTTTCAATAATATCGGCATTTGCCCCGGCATAAGAGGTGCTAACAGATACCATAGGAGGGTCGATTGACGGATATTCACGAACTCCTAAAAAAGTATAACCTATTATACCAAAAAGTATAATAAGAATATTCATAACTATTGTTAGTATAGGCCTTCTTATGGATAATTCTGAGATATTCACTTTGTAAAATTAGAATGAAATAATAATCAAAAAATAAAATGCTAAAATTAAACAAATATTTCTTAAGATGACTGATTGTTATTAATTCAAATCATTTTAATTTATTTGCGTTATTAATATAATAAGTTTCAAAATAATGTATAAATTTGAGATATCTTAATTATTTTAAAAAATAAGTAGTTGAAAAATGAGGGTTTTATCACAAATAATAGAATTATTCCTATTTTTGTTAATTACTAATATAAACTATAATAATTATTTCTTATGCATGTAGCTATTGTTGGAACAGGCTATGTTGGCCTAGTTACGGGTACTTGTTTCGCTGAGGTTGGAATAAATGTAACCTGTGTTGATATTGATCGAAAAAAAATCGAAAACCTGAAAAATGGAATTAGTCCTATTTATGAACCCGGTTTAGATGAAATGATTGACCGTAATGTTAAAAAGGGCAGATTGCATTTTACTACAGACTTAAGTAAAATTGTGAACGATACGGAAGTTGTTTTTATTGCAGTAGGAACCCCTCCGGATGAAGATGGGAGTGCCGATTTACAATATGTGTTATCGGTTGCTTCTGAAGTTGGAAGAAATATGAATAAATACATGTTGGTTGTAACAAAAAGCACAGTACCTGTCGGAACAGCTAAGAAAGTGAGAAATGCGCTACAAGCGGAATTAGATAAACGAAAAAGCGATTTAATGTTTGATGTTGCTTCAAACCCCGAATTCTTAAAGGAAGGAGCTGCAATCGACGATTTTATGAAACCCGACAGAATAGTTGTGGGTATTGAATCTGAGAAAGCTCAAGAAATTATGAATCGCTTATACAAGCCTTTTGTGTTAAATGGACATCCTGTAATTTTTATGGATATTCCTTCGGCTGAAATGACTAAATATGCCGCTAATTCGATGCTGGCTACAAAAATTTCATTTATGAATGATATCGCTAACCTATGTGAAATAATGGGTGCAGATGTTAATATGGTTAGAAAAGGGATAGGTAGCGACACTCGTATTGGTACTAAATTTATTTATCCCGGTATTGGTTATGGTGGCTCTTGTTTTCCAAAAGACGTTAAAGCACTTATTAAAACGGCCGACGAAAATGGCTATAGTATGCGTGTATTAAAAGCGGTGGAAGATGTTAACGACGATCAGAAATCGGTGTTATTTAATAAATTAATGAAATATTTCAATAATAATATCAGCGGAAAACAAATTGCCTTGTGGGGATTATCATTTAAACCTCAAACCGATGATATGCGTGAAGCTCCTGCGTTAGTACTTATTGATAAAATA
>DAOLWT010000296.1:0-2422 GCA_035421345.1 Bacteroidales bacterium | reverse complement strand
AAACAAAACATTTCAAAATGTATTGCTTTGGCTGATTATTTTTTTATGAACGATGAAAGTATTGAAAAACTAGAACAAAAAACAGATGCGGTGATACGCAACATTATAACGAACTAATATAAACAAGATGACTGAAAAAAAATATGTTCGCCCATCATGGGATGATTATTTTATGGAAATTGCTAATACGGTTGCAAAACGTGCCACCTGCGATCGTGGACGGAGTGGATGTGTGATAGCACGCGATAAACAAATATTAGTAACCGGATATGTTGGATCTCCTATCGGACTCCCCCATTGCGACGATATCGGACATCAAATGAAAAAAATGATTCATGAAGATGAATCTATCACACAGCATTGCGTACGTACTGTTCATGCCGAACAAAATGCCATTTGTCAGGCTGCCAAATTAGGTATTGCGTTGGCAGGATCAACTCTTTATTGCAGAATGACTCCTTGTCGTACCTGTGCCATGCTCATTATTAATTGCGGTATAAAAAGAGTGGTCTGCGAACATAAATATCATTGTGGCACAGAATCGGAAGAAATGTTTAAACTAGCAGATGTTAAACTGGAGTATGTAAATGATGAAATACTAAAATACGACAAACAATAAGAAACGGTTTAAAATTTATTCAATAATAATCCAATAGAAGCGAGGAAAATCAAAGATTGACTTTATTCAAGAAAGTGTTCCAAGTCTTTAATTAATCTTCTTAAATTTTTTAAAACCAAGAGAACGTCTTTTCAATCAAACCTCTTTCATGACTTACTTTTTTTATTGATGGGTCTTTTATTTATACGAATAATTTATATTCTTGTTTAACCAGTTAAATGCGTTTGCTTCTATAACTAAAGTCTGCATAAATAAAATTTTAGAAATATTGAATAATATTTCGTCCCTAAGGGACTTGTAAAGGTATATGGTTTGTTTTTTTAGAAATATTAAGTCCCTAACGGGACAAATGAAAGAAGAAAAAAATAGGCAGAAAGATGAGTTAAATTAAAACATTAAGTCCCGTAGGGACAATATATTTATAACAACACTAACAAGCCTATGAATACAGTCCCGTAGGGACGAAATATAAAAATGAGTTTAATGTTTATGAGAAAAAACTAAGAAACGGTTTAAAATTTATTCAATAATAATCGTATAGAAGCGAGATATATCATAACTTGACTAGATTTTTAATGAAAATAAAAGGCTTAACTCTATCTTTTTAAGTTCTTAAACTAAAAGGAAATTATCTACATATTCTTCTATAACTGTCCTCTGAGCATCGCTTGAATCGGCAGGATACATTTTTTAAATTTTGATTAACCTCAAATAAAATAGTTTATTTGATTAATTCTCCATACCCTTTATAATTTATATTCACTTATTTTTGAACTGTTTCTAATACGTTTATTTAAATAAAAATATGTTTATTTCTCCATCTGAATTAGCATAGCCTCTAAACATACCGGAAGTATTAAATGGCATGGTGAAATTTCCGTTTTTGTCAATGGCAATAAGTCCTCCATCACCTCCTTGCGGTTTTAATTTATCATAAACAATATAATCTCCGGCTTGTTTAATTGTAAAACCTTTGTATTTCATTAATGCAGCCATATCGTAGGCAACTACATTTCGAATAAAATATTCTCCGGTTCCGGTACAAGAAACAGCACAGGTATTATTATCGGCATACGTTCCGGCACCAATAATGGGAGAATCTCCAATTCGTCCGTATTTCTTATTCATGGTACCACCGGTAGATGTTCCTGCAGCTAGGTTTCCATACATATCTAATGCAACAACTCCCACCGTGCCATATTTTTTTAATGTTGAGTCGATTGTATTTAAACTCGATTTTTCTTTATTTATTAAGTACTGGTTCCAACGTTTCTGATCAAAAAAATAGGAAGGGTCTACTATTTCAAGGCCTTGCTCTTTTGCCAGCTTTTCTGCGCCATTTCCCATTAACATGACATGTGTTGTTTTTTCCATTACTAATCGGGCAGCAGTTATGGGGTTTTTAATAATAGTAACGCCTGCAACAGCACCTGCTTTTAATGTTTTTCCATCCATAATAGAAGCGTCCATTTCGTTCTTCCCATCATTATTAAATACAGCGCCTTTTCCTGCATTAAATAAAGGCGAATCTTCTAAAATTTTAATTGTTACAACAACCGCATCTAGACTGGTGCCACCCTTTTTCAAGGTATCTAATCCTTTCTGTAAGGCTTCTGTGAGTTTTTCTTTATATAAAGCAGAATCCGGTAAATTTTTTATCGTAATATTACCTGCTCCTCCATGAATAAGCAAGAGGTATTTGCCGTTGGAAGCTGTTTGGGAATATAACGGATAAAATGAACTTATTAAAAAAATAAATAATATACCTATACTGAATTTAACAATTGTTTGTTTTAATGGCAT
>DAOLWT010000295.1:0-2432 GCA_035421345.1 Bacteroidales bacterium | reverse complement strand
CAACAAGTATGGTTTATTAAAACATTAGGTTCTGATGTTAACTTAGGAAATATTGCTTCCAATGAAATCATTCCGCTTGAAACATTACGTTTAGGATTACGCGGGGATACATTCTTTCAGTTTTTACCCGATGAATTTCAAAACTTACGTATTAAACCGAAAGTAAAATAATAACTATTTAAAACTCTTTTAAATTTATGGGAATAACAGAATTTTTAGTTGAATATATAGTCGCATTTATTAATAGTACCGGCTATGCCAGCGTTTTTATCTTAATGATATTGGAGAGTATGATTATGCCAATACCCAGCGAAGCAGTTATGCCATTTGCCGGTTTTTTAATTGAATCGGGTCGCTTTACCTTTGCTGGTGTTGTATTTTTTAGTACCCTTGGAAGTATTGTTGGATCGTTAATTTCATATTATATGGGATATTATGGTGGAAGACCTATTGTTGACAAGTATGGAAAATACTTATTACTAAACCATCATCACCTTGAGTTAACAGAAAAATATTTTACTAAAAAAGGCGAGTTGACAATTTTTATTAGTCGTTTTATCCCTGTTGTTCGTCATCTAATCTCTATTCCTGCTGGAATGGGAAAAATGAATATATGGAAATTCTCTATTTATACTATTGTTGGTGCTGCATTATGGAATGCTTTTTTGACTTATGTTGGAATGCTTTTAAAAGACAATTGGAATGAAATTTTAAAATATTCCAGTGTTATTGATATCGTTATTGTTATTGCTTTGGTAATATTAATAATTTATACAGCATACAAATTATTTAAAGCTAGAAATAAAAATATATCCTAACATATTTATTTCTTCTCTACTAAATGGTAGAAAAAATAAACCATCATAAAGTTCATGAAAACAAAACCGGAATAGTTGTACTATTAACAGCTATTGCAATGGTAACGGAGATTTTATTCGGTTACTGGACTCAGTCAATGGCATTGTTGGCAGATGGATACCACATGGCTTCGCATGTATTAGCAATCGGACTTGCCTGGGTTGCTTACTTTTTTTCTCGCAAATATGCCGAATCTTCTAAATATTCGTTTAATAAAGAAAAACTTTTGTCGTTATCGGGGTATACAAGTGCAATTCTGTTATTGATTATTGCTGTAATGATGGCATTCGAATCTATCGCTCGACTAAAGAACCCCGTAGAAATAAATTTTAAAGATGCTATATGGGTCGCTATTATTGGTCTTATTGTCAATATTATTTCCGCAATTATTCTTCATCATAAAAAGGAAGAAAGCGATTTAAATATTCGTTCAGCCTACTTGCATGTATTGGCAGATGCCCTTACTAGTATTATGGCTATTACGGCATTAACACTTGGACTTTATTTTAATTTATTTGCATTAGATGCTATAACCGGAATTATAAGTTCCATTGTTATTACTAAATGGGCTCTCGGCTTAATTAAGAATGCAGGAAAAAACATAATCGAATTTTCTAAAAATCCATCCATTTGAAATTATACGGACTCATCGGTTATCCATTAACTCATTCATTTTCCGCACAATATTTCAACGAGAAATTTTACAGGGAAAATATTCTTGATTGTTCATATGAGTTATTTCCGCTACAAGATATTTCCGAATTAAAAGGACTTTTTAAAAATTATGCTCATTTAAAAGGACTAAATATAAGCATCCCTTACAAAGAGCAAATTATTCCATTCCTATCGAATATAGAAGAAACAGCAAAGCAAATTGGAGCGGTTAATACCGTTAAAATAATGGACCATCCCAATTTTATTTTGCATGGTTTTAATACCGACGTTTATGGTTTTGAAGAAAGTATTAAACCTTATTTAAAAAAACATCATAAAAAAGCATTAATTCTAGGTACCGGAGGAGCATCAAAAGCAGTAACATTTGTATTAAATAAGCTTGGCATAGCCTATTCTTTGGTAAGCCGAAATCAGTCAAACACACAAAACACAAATACCTATTCAGAGATAGATGAAGAAACAATACACACGCATCAAATAATTATTAATACCACGCCGATAGGTATGTTTCCTAATATAAGTCAGATGCCGGAAATACCATATCAATTTCTCACCAAAGAACATTTTTTATACGACCTAATTTACAATCCGAAAGAAACACTCTTTTTAAAAGAAGGAAGAAAAAAAGAGGCGACTATATGTAATGGAGAACAAATGTTGTATTTACAAGCGGAGGAATCGTGGCAAATATGGAATAAAGAGGAGTTTGCTACTTAAAATGGCGAACCAAAATAAGAATTTATTTTTTTGTCATTGAATTCCATCCTACTATAAGTAAAAAGAGAAACCATACACCAAATATCAATCCACCCGAATATTTCGAATCGAATTCAACGAATATTAAATTACCTAACTTTTCCTTCATATTTATACACTACAGTTTAAGAAAGACAAAATTT
>DAOLWT010000294.1:0-2445 GCA_035421345.1 Bacteroidales bacterium | reverse complement strand
CTGGCAATTGGTATAATTCGGAAACATCGGCTTACAAAACAATTTATTTTGTTAAATAGTCATAAACTTCTTTATATTTTTCAATCCCGTTTTTTAAAGAGAAATAAGTATCAGCCATTTCTCGTATTTCTTCAGAAGGGGTTTTTATTAAGGTAGAAATAGTTGATGAAATACGTTCATACTCCGTTATATTAAAATCGCTTAATAGGAATATTCCCGATTTATTATTCATAATCGTATCAATATCGCCAATGTTTTTATTACATATTATTGGAATCCCCATTCCCATAATTTCACCCATTTTAGTGGGAGAAGAAGCTTTTTTGGAATAAACAGGTTTAATAAAAAATAATGAAACAGTTGATATTGAAAGTAGAATAGGGACTTCTTGTCGTGAAGCTTTTTGAATAATAATATCTTCTGCCGGAATATTTTTAGCAATGGCTTTATTTATAATCGTTTCGGGTTTATCGGGGGTTATAAATAAAAATTTAGCATCTTTTATTTGTTCTTTTAAAACATAAAAGAAATCGAGCATTTCATCAAGTAAATACCATGTACCAATAGAGCCAAGGTAAGATAAAATTAATTTATCTTGCGGTATTCTAAGTTTAGAAAAGCATGCTTTTCTTTCTGTATCTGTAATTTTATTTTTGTTAAATAAATCCAAATCAGCACAACAAGGAATTACTTTTATAGGAATATTCTTAATAGATATTGGCCAACTTAAAATTTCATTTTTGGCATTTTCAGTAAGACTTATTGTATAATCGGCATTTGATAAAAATTGTTTTTCTTTTTTCTTAAAATATCGGTATATGCAATTATAAAGAGGGTTTTTTATATTCCATAATCCACCCTCAATTCGTTCGTCTGCATAAAATCCTCTCATATCGAAGATAAACGAAATATTAAATTTTTTCTTTAAAAAAAGTCCTATATGTGCTGCAATATAACTACGACAATGGACAATCTGAATTTTTTCTTTTTTATGAATTATTTTTGCTCTTCGAATTAGTTTAATTATATCCCATATAGTCGATAAAACAGGTGGTTTAGAAGTGTAAGATAGGGGAAGCCATTGTATATTTGAATTAGATAATTGTATTTGTGTTTCATGAAATTCTTTTGAATAAAACGATTTTTTTTCGCAACTAATTAAATAAAATTGATACAAATAATTCCCATTATTATCTTTTAGCTGACTTAATCCGGATAAATAGGGCATAACCTGAGATTGCCCTAAAGAGTCGGTCATTCCATCGTATGAGATATAAAGAATTTTTATCAAAATAGGATTAAATAGAGTTAATTTAAAATTTGAAAAATTAATTCTTTAAAAAGTTCGCCATTCGGAATAGATTTGTTATTTACCCCTTTAATCATCAGATCATATTCCTTTAAAAGGGAAATGACTTGTCGCACTTTCAAAAAGGGATACTTTTGAGCTGCAAGAGCATAATCGGAATAAAAATAAGGATTAATCCCTAATAACACACTAATTTCTTCCTTGGTTTTTTTGGGCGAATAATGAAAGAGTAATATTTTTGAAAAAAAAGAAAACAACATGGAGATAACCACTACAGGTGGGTTTTCTTTTTCGTTCGCTGCGAAATAATTAATAATTTGAAAAGATTTATAGGCATTTTTTTCTATTAAGGCACGTTGTAATTCAAAAACATTAAAATCTTTGCTTATTCCAATATATTGCTCAATATGAGTTGTTGTAATTTCAACTTTTTGTGGAACATTAACAGCCAATTTTGTGAGTTCGTTGGCTATTTTACTAAGGTCTGATCCTAAATATTCAGAAAGCATTAGTGCTGCTTCCGGTTTTATACGGCTTCCTTTTGCTTTTAAATAAGTTTGTATCCAGGCAGGGAGTTTGTTGTCGTATAATTTTGATGATTCGAACAATACCCCATTTTTTTCTATTGCTTTTGTATACGATTTCCTTTTATCTATGTTTTTGTATTTATAACAAATCACCAAAATTGTCGATTTTGAAGGCTTTTCAAAATACAACTCCATCGGATGTTTTTCTTGTGTTTTTTTATCCGATTTTTCTCTGGGGTCAGGTAATAGATTTCTTACATCTTGGGCTTCTTTAATAATTACAATCTGATAATTAGACATCATTGGAAACCTTTTACAAAGGTTTATAATCATGGGAACATCTACATCTCTTCCGTACGTAATTGTTTGATTAAATTCTTTCTCGGAATCGGAAAGTACATTTTTTGAAATAGCATCCGTAATCTCGTCAATAAAGTAGGGCTCTTCTCCGCATAGGAAATAGATAGGATGATATATTTTGTTTTGTAAATTATTAATAATAGCTTCAAATGTCATTGGTCCCAATTTTTTAGGCTGATACAAATCTACGACCTTTTTTTTATTCATGCTTAATTTTTATATTTGTCTTTTAAATAAAAAAATGATTAA
>DAOLWT010000293.1:0-2455 GCA_035421345.1 Bacteroidales bacterium | reverse complement strand
TTTTAATTCGTAAAAATAATAATTAAAATGAAATATTCGAAACAGAAAATTTTATTGTGCTATTAAACAGGATGTAATTTCTCCGATATACAATGTATGATAATCTTTTGCAGGGTAGTTTTTTTCTATAGCCACATCCAGAAATCGTTCGTGTTTTAATGGGTCTGAATATATTTTTTTACATTCCATTACCATACGCGCTTCTTTAAAATAAACACTTCCGTTATCGGATTTGATGGGGGTAAGTCCGGTATGCTTTATTTTATCGGTATTTTTCCCCGATTTGGTACCACAAAAATTTAACGCTTCTCGGTACTGTTCCGAAAAAAAAGAAAGTGTAAAATGTTCTGTCTTTTCTATAAACTGAAAGGTGTATCGGGTAGGACGAATAAAACAAAACACGACTTTTTTGTTCCATAAAATCCCCATTCCTCCCCACGAAGCGGTCATGGTGTTAAAAGATTGCATATCGCCTGCTGTTATAAGCATCCAATCGTTATTAATTAATTTAAAAGGATTGTCGGAAATTAGTTCCGGATTTATTTTAGTAAATTCCATTGTTATATAAATGTTAAGTAAGTATTAAAATTAAATTTGATAAAATGTTTTTATCGCGTTAAATTTACACAAAAAAATAATTATTTTGGAAATAACTTTTCTAGGAACAGGTACATCTCAAGGAGTTCCTGTAATATCTTGTAATTGTGATATTTGCAAATCTAAAGATAGCAAAGACCAACGATTACGTTCCTCTATTTTTATACAAACCGAGAATAATGCTATATTAATAGATGCCGGTCCCGATTTCAGACAGCAAATGCTTCGCGAGCATATTTCAAATTTGGATGCTATTTTAATTACACACGGACATAAAGATCATTTAGGCGGACTTGATGATGTAAGGGCATTTAATTATTCGCAGAAAAGAGCGATGGATATTTATGCTCAGGAAAATGTGAATAATGAAATAATAAAAGGCTATTCTTATGCTTTTGAAGAACAAAAATATCCTGGAGTTCCCGAAATGAATCTTCGTACCATTCACAATTCACCATTTATTATTAATAAGGATACCATTACCCCTATTGAAGTGATGCATCACCATTTGCCTGTTTTAGGTTATCGAATAAAAGATTTTACCTATATTACAGATGCTAACTATATTAAAGAAACAGAAATACAAAAAATAGAAGGTTCGAAAATTATTGTGTTAAATGCCTTAAGAAAGAAAAAACATTTATCTCACTTTAATTTAGATGAAGCTGTTGCCCTTTTAATTAAACTAAAACCCGAACAAGCATATTTAACTCATATTAGTCATTTAATGGGTTTTCATAAAGAAATAGAAAAAGAATTGCCCTCGTTTATAAAACTGGCATACGATGGATTGAAATTTTTCGTTTAATTGTTTTATTTTGTAGTATTTACATTCTATTAATAAAAAAACGTATTTTAGCTAATTAAATAATTATATGAAATCACTTACTTTAATAAATACGTATTTTAAATATTTAGTAGTTTGTGGTATAATACTAATTATGGGGTATTCGTGTAAAACTAAAAACCCGATAGAAGAAACGCAATACAAAATATTTTTATCTAATTTATCGTATAAATCATATAAAACTGTTTCCGAAAACACCATCCCTCCTCTTGTCCTGCTATATAATAATACCTCTAATACCGAAGATATTGAAATTTCAGAAGAAGTATTAAGGTTATTGTTAGGATATTATTGGGTTATGAATAATTATTCAGAAAAAGCAATTGCGGAGAATAACATCGTTTTGGAAATATCGTCCGATAAAAGAAATAAAATGCTTGCGCACTCTTTACAATCTATCTGTATGTCGGAAAATGGATGGACTAATTTAGCACAAGACGAATCAGATTTTGCGAAATCGTTTTTAAATTCGGAGCCCAAAAATGTTGGTTCTACGCTCGATAAAATGACATATCACTTATTGTTAGGGACTTTAAGTGTATATAATGAAAATTATCAAAATGCTCGATTTCATTTTGCGGGATTTGGTATCGTTTCTCAAATTCACTGGCCTTATGAATTAGCAGAAGCCTTAGCTGATTTTAAAGATGAAAAAAATGAAATTGGCTTGTCGAAAATAAATGCAATTATTAAAAATGAATTGGTGCCCAAAGAGGTTGCAAACAACCTATTAATAAGCGCTAAAAAAATTAGTAACGACAGTAAAATAATTGACCCTAAAATATTTTGGTCTAAAGAAATTTCATTATCATTATTTAAAGAAATGGAGAAAACCGATATTCAGGGGATGCAAAAAATAGCTGAGCTTATTGTTAAATTATCCGAGAAATTTAAATCGACTCAAGATAGTATTCGTTAAAAACTATTTTAATAATTCTACCGCTTTATTTATACTTATTCGTTCGCCATTACTAAAGGCAACAACAAAAGCATCTGCTATTCCTTTATTAA
>DAOLWT010000292.1:0-2473 GCA_035421345.1 Bacteroidales bacterium | reverse complement strand
AAAAAAATCCCTCGAAAGAGGGATTAGAAAAGTTTTATTGTCCGCCAAACATGGTCTTAAGCTCGTCCATGGTTGTTTCCTTATAATCAGCAGGGATAAGAAAAAGGTCGTCTGAAATTTTTTCTTTTTTAATTTCTTTTATCGTGTAAACAGAAGTAGCATTCAACTGAGGATTGAATTCGCTGTATTCGAATAACATACCAGGAATTTCTTTATATTGAGAAGAAAAATTAATGCTTTCACAAACAATATCCTCGCAATAGTAAGCGGTATCGGTTGTAACCGAATTATCTTCTTGCGTAGTTGAAATGATAGCTTGTTTACATTTGTACCCTGAAATTTGTTTGCTTACATCTGTTAATTTAACCTTAGGAGAAGGAAGCTCCATCATTTGTTCTGCTATTTGTGCTGCACTCATTTTAATAGCATATTTAGATCCCATTACATTTAACAACAATAAACCTGTTTTAGCAGTGCCATCGGAAATAGTTATTTGTGTCATAGGACCTAATACCATTTCGTTTCTTATTTTACAATCTTTAATCGTAGCAACAGAAGTAGTAGGAAGTTGGGCTCTCATTTCGGAAGAAATCCCTTCTCCATTATAAACCACATTGTAAGTAAGTGTTCCTTGAAATGATTTTGATTTTTGAGAGTAGCTTATATTTACTATAAATACAAGAGAAATGAATAATAATAGCTGTTTCATGTTTTTATTTTTTTTTGTAAAAGTAAAATTAATATTTCAAAAAAAAGAACTATTTTGACTTAAATTAGTATCCCAAAATTTTCAACATCGATTTATAACTTTGTTCTTTCGCAAACAACTTAGTATAAATTTCCCCATTTTCATCCTTGTCGATAATTATATGTTTAGGAGCCGGAATAAGACAATGTTGAATTCCGCCAAATCCGCCTAATGATTCCTGATAAGCACCGGTATGGAATAATCCAATATATTGCGTTTCGTTTTCTTTTATTTTAGGAAGGAAAACTGCATTTTGATGAGCTTCCGCATTATAATAATCATGACTATCGCAAGTTAGTCCGCCTAAGTTAACCCGTTGATATTCAGAGTCCCAATTATTTATAGCTAAAAGTATAAAACGTTGATTAATAGCCCAAGTATCGGGTAAAGTAGTCATAAAAGAACTATCAATCATATTCCATAATTCTCGGTCGTTCTGTTGCTTTTGATCAATAATGGAATATAAAACGGCAGCACTTTCTCCAACAGTAAACGATCCGAATTCAGTAAAAATATTAGGCTCTTCAACAACATTCCGTTCGCAAATATTTTTAATTTGAGAAACCATTTCCTCTGCCATATATTCATAATCGTAATCGAACGCAAGTGAATTTTTTATTGGGAATCCTCCGCCAATATTAATAGAATCGAGTTCAGGACATACTTTTTTAAGATCGCAATATAAATGAGCACATTTAGAAAGTTCATTCCAATAATAGGCAGTATCTTTTATACCCGTATTAATAAAGAAGTGAAGCATTTTAAGTTCAAACTTATTATTATCTTTAATATGGTCTTCATAATAAGACATAACATCATTATATCGGATTCCAAGGCGCGAGGTATAAAAATCGAACTTAGGTTCTTCTTCAGTAGCAATTCTAATCCCTAATTTACATTTATGTTTTAACGTTTTATATTTATCGAGTTCAAACTTATTATCTAATATAGGTATAGTGTTTTCAAAACCTAAATTAATTAAATTTGCTATATTATCTATATATTGAGGTCTTTTAAAACCATTACATATAATATATTTATCCTTTTTAATCTTACCTGATTTATATAATTCTTCAATTAAATGTATATCAAATGCAGAGGATGTTTCCAAATGCACATCTTCTTTTAATACTTCTTCCATAACAAACGAGAAATGAGAGCTTTTAGTACAATAACAATAATTATAATCGGCATTATAATCCGCTTTTGCTATAGCCACATTAAACCATTTTTTCGCTTTTTGAATTTGTTGTCCAATTTTAGGTAAGTACGTGATTTTCAATGGAGTTCCATATTGATGTATTATATCCATTAATGGAATATCGTGAAAATACAATTCATTATCAATTACCTTAAATTCCTCTTGGGGGAATTCAAATGTTTGTTCAATAAGATCAGTATATTTGTTTTTCATTTATAATGTAAAGATGTTAGTTTATATTTTTTTTATCAATGTAAGCAACTTCGATTTTAAAATTTATACAAAAATAGAAAGAATATGTTTCAATTATACATAATTTATTGTTTTCAATAAAATATTTTCTTTTCGAGAATGTAATAATACAGAAAGCATATATGTAATGGTCCAATAAATTGTAATATTACATCTGTCGAAGTTTGATCGGCTATAGAGGGGTGGTTTCGGCAGGCTCAACCACCAGCATAAAGGGTTTCCTACGAGCGGTCCCACTTCGAGACGGACTCCTATCGTCGTCCTCCTCTGTG
>DAOLWT010000291.1:0-2513 GCA_035421345.1 Bacteroidales bacterium | reverse complement strand
GCGGTGTTGATGGTCAAGTATTGGTGTTACACGATATGCTCGGAATAACACAAGAATTTTCTCCTCGGTATTTACGTAGATATCATAACTTATATGAGGAAATAAAAGGTTCTGTCGAGTCTTATATTAAAGATGTTAAATCAATCGATTTCCCAAATAAAAATGAACAATATTAGGTAATATGAGCAATTTGGAGGGAATAGAAAATCGAATCTTATACGAAGATAATCATCTCATTATTATAAATAAAAACCCGTCTGAGATTGTTCAAGGCGATAAAACCGGTGATATTCCGTTAAGTGAAACGGTAAAAGGGTATCTTAAAAAGAAATATAAAAAACTAGGAAATGTTTATTTGGGTGTTGTTCATCGCATAGATAGACCTGTTAGCGGGTGTGTTATTTTTGCTAAAACAGATAAAGCGCTTTCTCGCATGAATAAATTAATTCAAGAAAGAGAAATAAAAAAATTATACTGGGCTGTCGTTAAAAACAAACCTCCCAAAGAATCGGAAAGATTGAGTCATTTTTTGGTTAAAAACGAAAAACAAAACAAATCATATGCTGTTAAAGCGGATGTTAAAAATGCATTAAAAGCGGAAATGGAATATAAACTAATTGCTTCATCGGATAATTATTTTTTACTCGAAGTTCAATTATTTACCGGTCGCCATCATCAAATAAGGGCTCAACTTGCTGAAATAGGATGCCCTATTAAAGGCGATTTAAAATATGGATTTCCTAGATCAAATCAAGATGCGAGTATTCACCTACATGCAAGAAAAGTTGAATTTGTTCATCCGGTTAGTAAAGAGAAAATATCGGTAATCGCCCCTTTACCAAAGGATGCGATATGGAGCTATTTTCAAAATGCGGTTCAATCTTAATAAATATAATAATACAAGCTTTTTTATAGATTTAAAAAATTAAAATAAGGATGTCCTTTCCATTTTTTTTTAGGTTTAGCATATTTATATTAATCTTCTTAAGCTCTTTTCATACATCAGCACAATATTACGATATAGGACAAGATCCCACATCGGTTAAATGGCAAATCATTAAAACAGAAAATTTTAAAATTGTTTACCCTTCCGATTTTGAAAAAAATATTCTAAAGTTAGCTAATACGATGCAAATGGTGCATGAATACGGCACCATAACGTTAAATCATCGCCCTCAGAAAATAAATTTGTTAATACATAATCAATCGGTTGTCTCAAACGCTTATTCTTTATGGACTCCGCAACGGATGGAATTCTTAACATGTCCTCCTCAAAATACGTATGCTCAAGATTGGCTAGAACAACTTGCTATTCACGAATACCGACATATGGTACAAATGGATAAATTAAACCAGGGGACAACAAAAGTGTTAAGTTATTTAATAGGTCAACATGCTACAGCAGCTGTACTTGGGGTGTATGTTCCGGTATGGTTTTTAGAAGGCGATGCTATTTGCACTGAGACCGCATTAAGCAATTCAGGAAGAGGTCGTATTCCTGCTTTCGAAATGATTTCAAGAGCTCAATTAATTGAAAAAGAAAAATTTTCTTTTGAAAAAGCACAATTTGGATCGTATAAAGATTTTGTTCCTGATCATTATTATTTTGGATATCATTTTGTTGCCTATACTCGGAAAATATGGGGATTCAGTACTTTTGAAAATGCATTAAATAAAACAGGAAGAAATCCATTTTTAATAACTCCTTTTAACAAAGGATTAAAAGAAATAACCGGATTATCCAAACGCAAAATGTATCACCTTATTTGGGACTCATTAAAATCAGATTGGATTAATCAACAAAATCAAATAGAATTTACGTCTTTTAATAAGATTACGAAAGAAAATAAAATTTATACAAACTATAAATATCCACATTATATCAATGATAGTACTTTTTTAGTTGAAAAATCAGGGAAAGATGATATTACCCGAATTATTAAACTAAATAAAAATGGGACTGAATCGGTTTTATGTACTCCCGGTTATTTTACATCGGAAAATATTTCTTTTATTACTGGCAAAAGCCCCTTTGATAAAAACAGTCTTGCCGATTCATTATCGCTAATTCCTCTATCTGCTCAATATGCCTGTTGGTCTGAACAAGATATTCATACCCGATGGGAACAAAAGAGTTTTTCTGTGGTAAAAATCTATGACTTTAATAAAAATAAAACAAAAAAGCTATCTCAAAAAACAAGATATTTTTCTCCTTGTTTTTTTCCGGATATGTCTAAATTGGTAGTTTCTGAAGTAACAAGCGATAATCAATATTATTTAACAATAATTGATGCGAATAATGGAAAAGAAATAAAAAAAATTAATTCACCCGATAATATATTTTTTACTAACCCTTCTGTTTCTAGTGATGGAAAAAATATCTATTCGATAGCATTAACGAATAAAGGAAAGAGTATTGTAGCCGTAGATGTTGAAAGTGGAAAACAAAGAATAATACTCGAACCAAGCTTTCACGAAATTTCCAATGTTTCATCGTATCAGCATTATATTTT
>DAOLWT010000290.1:0-2514 GCA_035421345.1 Bacteroidales bacterium | reverse complement strand
CTGCATTCATGGCAATTTGATAGTATCCTTTTTTCCATTGAGTAACTAACTTTCGTGTTCCTTCAGGGGTTATAAGTAAAAATAAATTTTTATTTTGTTTAAACATTTTTCCAACTTCAGAAATAGCATTATTGTTTTTTCTCCGATCTACCGGAATAGCACCTAGAACCCGAATTATTGGACCTAACGGAAACTTGAAAAGTTCTTTTTTTATTAAAAAATTAATTTTCTTAATACCTAACTGATATAAACCGGCTCTTCCAAATACAAAATCCCAATTAGAGGTGTGCGGAGCAGCAATAAATACAGCCGTTTTAACATCTTCCGGAAGACGCCCCGTCATTTTCCAACCAGCTATTTTAAGGATAATATGAGATATAAATTGTATCATAAAATAAAATGCAATATTAAGAAATTGTTGGGTATATTTAAAATTCAAGGTATATTTTATTTTTAGGTCAACTTTAAATAAAATTAAATTAAATTTGTATTTCTTAAACAAATCTCCTTTTCTTGATAAATAGAATCTTATATATAACTATTGTTAGCACGTTTGCTATTATTCTCTTTTCTTGTAGTCCTACCAGAAATATACCCGATGGTGCCTATTTGCTTAATCGAAATAAAATTAAAATAGATAAAAAAAATATAAATACCGATGAATTATATAGTTATATAAAACAAAAATCAAACCGACGTATTTTATTTTATTTTCGATTTCATTTAGGAGCCTATAATTTCGCAAAATTAGGGAAAAAAGAAAGTCGCTTCGATAAATGGATTTTAAATGCAATAGGAGAACCCCCAGTAATTCTTGATACATTGTTATGCAATAAGTCTGTAAAGCAGATTAAACTTTACATGAATTCTAAAGGATATTTTAATTCTGTTGTGAATAAACAAATAAAATATGTTAATAAGAAAAAAGCGAATATAAATTTTGTTATTAAAGCAAATGAACCTTATAAATTTAATAAAATAACTTATTTAATTAAAGATCAGGATATTTTGACCGTTGTATTGAATGATACTTCTAATTCAATAATTATAAAAGGAAATAACTTTGATTCGGATATTCTTCAAAAAGAAAGAGAAAGAATAAGTACTTTTCTAAAAAATGAAGGATATTATTTTTTTGAAAAAGAATTCATCTCATATAACATCGACAGCACCATTGGAAATAATTTATTGAATGTTGTTTTAGAGATAAAAAACCCGATAAATAATACGGCTCGAAAAAGCGATTCGATAGTTTATACATATCATAAAAAATATAAAATAAATAATATTTTTATTTACCCTGAATATAATTCGCTTGATTTGGATACAAGCAATCAAAAAATATTTAAATATTTTGCAAAACAACGCAATTTTAACGCTTCCAATTTATTGTATAATTTTATTTATAAAGATACCTTCCGACTTAAACCTAAAACCATTACACAATCTGTTTTTTTAAAACAGGATAATTATTTTCGAATTATTGATGTTGAACAAACCTATAATCGTTTAAACGATTTAAAAATTTTTAAATTCGTTAATATTCAATTTGTAGAAAATACGAAGGATACTTCTAATAATGGGTTAAACGGAATAATTCAATTAACTAAACGTCCGATACAATCTACTTCTATTGAATCGGAGGCTACTAATTCGGCAGGAAATCTAGGACTTGCTGGAAATTTTATTTATCAAAATAGGAACTTATTTAAAGGTGCCGAAATATTTAAATTCAAAATTAGTGGTGCTTTAGAAATTCATAAGTTATTGAACGATAATTCCATCGAAGAACAAAATAAATTTCTTCTTTTTAATACCATTGAAACCGGTGCCGAAGTTAGTTTGGATATTCCTAAATTTTTAATTCCGGTACGCCAAGAACGTTTCTCAAAATATTTTAAACCGAAAACAACGATTAATTCCGGTATCCGATTTCAACAACGCCCCGATTTTACTAGGTATATTTTAAATGCTTCGTTTGGCTACGATTGGAAAGAATCGCAAACTAAAAGACATATTTTATATCCAGCCGATATTAATTCTGTGAAAATTCAAACTACAGAAGCGTTTCAAAATATTATAAATTCCATTAACGATCCTAAGATATTAAATAGCTATAAAGATCATTTAACTATGGCGTTGAAGTATTCTTTTATCTTTAATAATCAACAAACAAGTAAGAAACATAAATTTAATTACTTCAGAGGAAATTTTGAAACATCCGGCAATTTATTACGTTTATCAAATCACTTCTTTAATAAAAACGAGTCTCAGAATGCTGTTTATAAGGTGTTAAATATACAATTTGCGCAATATGTAAGAGCCGATATCGATTTTAGACAATATTTCGTTTATAATGAATTTAATACCCTTGTTTTACGGGGTGTAATTGGAACAGGCTTAGCATATGGTAATTCTAGCGTAATGCCTTTTGAAAAAAGTTTTTTCTCGGGAGGAGCAAACAGTATAAGGGCATGGAAAATTTATTCTTTAGGTCCCGATTCTTCTAAAGAT
>DAOLWT010000289.1:0-2546 GCA_035421345.1 Bacteroidales bacterium | reverse complement strand
TGGAAAAAGTATTATTAAACAATTACATCAAGCAAATTAAAGAAAAGTCAAAACAATTATTTAAAAAGCCTTTATCTATTTTTAAAGGCTTTTTTATTTAAAACTATTTTTTTAGATTTACAAAAACGTATTTCTTATGAAAATTGCAGTTATTGGTTTCGGTGCAGCAGCTATTGGTTTATTAGAAGGATTAAAAAATACTTCTCACGAAATTCATGTTTTCGAAAAAAGCCCTGATATTTATTCATCAAGTATATCGGGAATACGCGCCGACGGTAAATTATTTGTAAGTAAAGATATGGGTGGAGATATAGATATAGACCTTACTCTTCAAAAAAAATTAGTCGATTATTATGTTAATCATACCCACGACAAAAACATTGAAACAGGAATTTCTTTTGGGAATACACCTTTTTTTAATAAATTTTATCAAGAAGGATTTCAACCTATTAGTGCTGACTTCTACCATTTAGGCACAGATCAGTTAAAAGAAGTTCTTTTTAATATTTATGAAAATTTTAAACAACAACCCCACATTCATTTTCATTTTAATTATTTGGTAACATCTGTTGAGAAATCAAACGGACAAATAAAAATTAATCATACTGATTTATTTGACAATGTTTATGTTTCCGTTGGAAGAAGCGGACATCCGTTGATAAAATCTATTATAAAAAAAATGCCTAAACTCATACTCGATAATACAAAAGTTGATTTGGGAATTCGTTTTGAACTTCCAAATCATATTATTGAGGAGCTCAACAAAGAGATGTATGAATTTAAAATTAAATATAAGAGTCGTACCGGTTATATTGTTCGCTCATTCTGTAATAACCCCTCCGGTTTCGTGGTATTAGAAAACTATGGTGATTTTACTACTGTTAACGGACATGCAAAACTAAAAGAAAAAAGCAAGAATACTAATTTTGCTATTTTGGTAACCTTGCAATTAACACAACCTTTTAACGACCCTAGCGGGTATGGTTCTTATGTAGCTAAAATGTCGAATTTATTAGCCGGACAAGACAAAGTAATTCTTCAAACATATCAGCAATTTAAAGATTCAAAAAGAACAAAAAATTTGTACCGCGTATTTCCAACCTTAGAAAAAGAAAAATATATTTTAGGAGATATAAACCTCGCCTTTCCTCGTAGAATAATTGAAAGTATTATTGATTTTATAGAACATTTAAATAAGGTTGTTCCCGGTGTTGCTAATCCCGATAATCTAATCTATGCCCCGGAGATCAAATTTTATTCTAATAAATTAAATAACGAACTATATTCAAACCTTAAATTTATTGGTGATTGTTCCGGTCATACGCGATCCATTATTTACGCAACTGCTCACGGATACTTAAAAGCAAAAGAAATGCTGGATTCGATTAAATAAATTTATTGAGGAATGGAAATTTTAAACGTAGTTCCTTTATTAATCTCGCTTTCTACCTCCATTTTTCCATTATTTTTTTGAATAAATTCTTTACATAAAATTAGTCCTAAACCGGTACCTTGCTCATTTGCTGTACCGGGAGTAGTATATTTTTTATCTATCTGAAATAACTTAACTAAATCCTCTTTTTCAATTCCAACACCTTCATCTTTTACAGTTAAAATTATTTCATTTGTTTTTATTTCTGAAGCAATAAAAATATTTCCGCCCTCATTCGAATATTTAATTGCGTTAGTAATTAAATTTCTAAAAACAGTTTTTATCATATTATAATCGGCAATCATATTCGAATGATTATCAATATTAAGATGAATTTGAACTTTTTTATTATTTATTTGGTTTTCGGTAACAAGCAAACATTCTTTAACAACATCGTAAATATTAAATAGAACAGGATTATATTGAATATTGCCTCTTTGCGACATAGACCATTCTAATAAATTTTCGAGCAACTCATAACCACGTTTAGAAGACGCTTCAATCATTTTTATATTTTCTTTTACTTCTGATATGGTATATCTATCCATATTTTCGGATAATTGTCTTGAGATATTAAGTAAATTATTAAAGGGGTTTCTTAAATCGTGCGAAATAATTGAAAACAATTTATCTTTTGTTGCATTTAATTCCCTTAGCTTCTCCGATTGTTGCTCAACCACTTCTCGTTCTCTGTCGTAACTCTGTTTAAACATAATAGTCATAATGCCTAATATGCAAATAGCAATTATGAGCGTAGTTGCATAATCGAGCATTTTAGCATCATGACTTGAATATTTTACAATGAATTCAGGATAATAGAAATGAATAAATATTAATAAGGAAGCAACAAATAAATAAAGAAATAATACATGCCAATATTTCTTTTTAGTATTACTGTATATAAAAGCAAATGTTAAAAGAAAAAAATAAAAAGTACCAGTACCTTCTAAGCCCTCGTTAAAAAAAAAGACAATCACCAATACACCCAATCCCATTATTTGAAGAGGCAATTCTAGATAAGATGTTAAATTTTTATTTACTGATAAGTAAAAAAGTCCAGAAAAAATAAACCCTCAAAAAATAATAAACGGGTAAATATACAATATCATGTATA
>DAOLWT010000288.1:0-2554 GCA_035421345.1 Bacteroidales bacterium | reverse complement strand
ATAAAAAAACAATTTATTCTATTAAATTTATCTACGAGCGGTCCCACTTCGAGACGGACTCCTATCGTCGTCCTCCTCTGTGTGACACACCACGAAATGCCAAAATTACTTTGTTCTCTGCGAACCTCCGTGACTTCTCGATGGAACTCTGTGTAATAAAAATAAAAAAACTACGAACTACCAACAAAAATCTACGAACTAAAACAATGCGTGTCGAATTAAGACTAAGAGTAAATTTACAATGGGTATTATTTCTAATTAATGAACTACTGGCAATTGGTATAAAGTTCAATAATATTAATCTTTACTGAATTTAATTCATAAAACATATCTTCATATTCAAATATTTTCTGAAATTTGCATAAAATTTAAAGCTTCGAATGGAAACGTATTTTTCTAAATTTAGAGAGAATATAATCGGGAACGATATTAATATAGAAACTCCCTATGGCATAAAAAAAATGATTTATGCCGATTGGATTGCCAGTGGTCGCTTGTACAAGCCTATTGAAAAGAAAATGGTAGATGTAATTGGCCCTTTTGTTGGAAATACCCATTCCGAATCGAGCGAAACAGGGGTGTTAATGACCAAAGCATATCATTTAGCCCAAAAAATAATTAAAAAACATGTTAATGCCGGGAAAAAAGATGTTATTATTACGGCCGAAACAGGTATGACCGGGTTAATAAATAAGTTTCAACGAATATTGGGGTTTAAAATCTGCGGTACCTTAAGTAATCGTCCATGCATATCTAAAACCGAACGTCCTGTCGTTTTTTTAACGCACATGGAACATCATTCCAATCAAACTTCATGGTACGAAACATGTGCCGATATCGTAATTCTTAAACCGAATAAAAAATTACTTGTCGATTTAGATGAACTCCGGGCTCAACTTAAAAAATATAAAGATAGAAAGATTAAAATTGGCTCTTTTACGGCATGTTCTAATGTAACCGGTATTGAAACACCTTACCATGAAATGGCGAAGATTATGCACGAAAACGGAGGGAAATGTTTTATTGATTTTGCTGCTTCTGCTCCTTATGTCGATATGAATATGCATCCCAAAGACCCATTGCAAAAATTGGATGCAATCTTTTTCTCACCTCATAAGTTTCTTGGAGGTCCAGGATCTACAGGGGTATTGGTTTTCGATTCCGCTTTATACGATTGGAAAGCACCCGATAACCCGGGAGGGGGTACGGTAGACTGGACAAACCCGTGGGGCGAATATCAATATATTTCCGATATTGAATTACGTGAAGACGGAGGTACTCCGGGGTTTTTACAAACAATGCGAACAGCATTGAGCATTGATGTGAAAAATAAAATGGGTACCGAAAATATTAAAAAGAGGGAAGAGGTATTAGTTAAACTGGCATTTAAAGAATTTAGCAAAATAAATAAAATTCATATCCTAGCCGATAATGTGAAACATCGACTTGGTATTATCTCTTTTTATATAGAAGATATTCATTATAATTTAATTGTGAAATTATTGAACGATCGTTTTGGTATTCAAGCCAGAGGCGGTTGTGCTTGTGCCGGTACTTACGGACATTTTCTTTTAGACGTTTCATATAATTATTCTAAAAAAATTACGAACTTAATTAATTCCGGCAATTTATCCGAAAAACCAGGATGGGTACGAATTTCATTACATCCTACTATGACGAATGCTGAGTTGAAATTTGTAGTAGATGCCATTAATGAAATTCAGAAGAATTATAAAAAATGGGAAAAAGATTATATCTATAATCTGAAAACGAATGAATTCAGGCATAAAAGCCAAACTCAAGATGAAGAATATAAAGTTAAGAACTGGTTAAAAATTTAAATATGGCATTAATTCATTCTTTTGAAAAAAGCGGAAATTTTTTATTTAAACATAGAGGACAAATACCAATCGTATTATTTCTTTCTGCTATTCCTATAATATATTTCACCGATAATTCCTTTCTTTCCAAAACGGCAGAAACCATTATTGTTATTCTTGCTGTATTATTAAGTATAGCCGGTTTTCTAATTCGTTGTTATGCTATCGGAAAAACACCCAAAGGAACATCGGGCAGAAATACCGATAAACAAGTTGCCGAAACATTGAACACCTCCGGAATATACTCTGTTGTTCGTCATCCTTTATATTTAGGTAATTATTTAATGTGGCTAGGAATTGTTGTATTTACGTTTAACATTTATTTTATCATTATCTTTTCACTGCTGTTTTGGATTTATTACGAACGTATTATGTTTGCGGAAGAACGTTTCCTTGAAAAAAAATTCGGAGATGTCTTTTTGGAATGGTCAAAACTTATTCCTGCTTTTATTCCTTCGTTTAAAAGATACCAAAAAAGCAATATTCCGTTTTCGTTGAAGAGCGTTTTTCGTAGAGAATATTCCGGTATTGCCACAACAGCCATCGGTTTCGCCTTTGTTGACATAGTTCGTGTTTATTTTAGAGAGGAAGCGTTTTATTGGAATAGACTTTCTATTTATATTGCTCTTGCTTCTATTATTATTGCATTCTTTTTTCGTATGCTGAAGCACAAT
>DAOLWT010000287.1:0-2567 GCA_035421345.1 Bacteroidales bacterium | reverse complement strand
TTTGTTTGCCGCTTCTGGCGGCCTGTACCATCTGGTCGTGTGTACGGGAACGAATATTTATGTATTTATCGCAAAAATGTACAATTACACAACGTTATAAAAATTTATTCAAATTATCCTCTTTCCATTGTTTTGGATTGTTAATGATATATTGCCGTATGCGGGCTAATTCGTCATCGTTACGAATTATATGTTCGTAATAATTGCATTGCCATAACGTTTGATGTGGCGTTTGTCGCATTTGGTTGATTTGTTTTGTGGTGGTTGATTTAAATAATCGTATAATGGTTGGAATGGAATTTTTGGTGGGTTTCCCAAATTGTTCGATCGTTCCCATTCCCGATTCCGATTCCGATTCCAATTCCAATTCCGATCCCGATTCCGATCCCGTAGAGACACGTTGCAACGTGTCTCTACGATCACGATTACGATGGTGATACAAATCATCGTTATCCGTTATAATTAAAATCCCATGCAAATGATTGGGCATTACAATGAATGTATTCACATCAATATTGGGTCGTAATATGCCGGTTTTCTGCCATTCGGTTTTTACAATTTCCCCGAATTCATTCAACGTCATTTCACCATCAACAATTTCACCAAATAAACATTGGCGGTTGTGCGTAACAATGGTAATAAAATATGCGCCAGGTCGGGAATAATCGTATCCTGGTAATCGAATAGATTCAATACGGTATTTGTTTTTGAACAGGGTCAATTTTTATTTTCTATTATCCTGATTTCCTCTTCCGTTAAATCATATAATTTATACACCAACCTATCTATTTCCCTTTCCCATGTGCTGGTGTCTGCCTGCGGGTTTTCCTTTTTTGCAACGAGTATTCTATCTACAAGGTCAATAATCTTTTTTTGGTCTATTTCAACAACTACAGGTAATAAAAGATTTTTCACATTGTTTGGCAGTGTGTGAAGTCCACTTCTCATTACCTTATTGAAATAAAAAGACTCCAATCTTGAATTAACTATGCCTAATATAAATTTTTCATTATAATAATTATATTTCTCATAGTCATGAAAAACTTTAATTTGCCTTAACCTTAGACTAGCAACTTTTTCCCATTTAACAACATTTATTATAGTAAAATCTGAATAATAATTTTGTGTATTAAGTGCAGCAGTCAAATTACCTTTTCCAATTATGTCTTTAAATACAACTGTAATATTTTCAAATAATTCTTTAAACATAGGATTATACATGTCTTTCACATATTTAACCCATCTATAGTTAGGGCTTATATGATATTTAGAGATATTACTTCCAACAATTAAAGGTTTATATTCTTCATTTATTTTATAGCCTGCAACAAACTTTTCTTTAGGAGTAGGTCTGCAACCCCAATTTACATAACATACTTTATACAGATTGATAGAGTTATCTTGTATTTTTTTTATTAATTCCTCTTCTCCTTTCTGGGTAATGTTGATTAAAAAGGGAGTTTTTTTATCAATGTTAGATTGTTTAATTTCTTTAATTCCAATTATTGAAAGGTTATTTATCTCAATGATATTATTTATTTTAATGATTTTTATTTTGTTTTGTTTCCTTAAACTTTCAGAAACTTCTTTTTTAAAAAGAAAAACGAAATTATCAACAGTTGAACTTTCAAAAACTTTAATTGCAGTTAAGTCTGTTAGTAATAGTATATTGCAATTAGATAAAATTAAATTACGAATTTTTTGACCATATGGTTGAGTAAGCCACTTATCAGGCACAATAAAACTTATAAAACCATTTCTATTTAGAAGATTAATACCTTTCTCCATAAAAATAACATATAAGTCAAATTTTTTAAACGCAGAATCGTAATTCTGTTTAAGATATTCTAAGAATTTTTCTTCAATATTATCTCTATAAATTCTTATATAAGGCGGGTTTCCAATTACTATATCGAAGCCGGTTTTTATTCCGAACATCCATTCGGGATCGAACCAGTCGGCATGGGTGTTCTGGTCGAACGGATCCCATTGTGTAATCTTTTCTGCTTTGTCATTTGGGAAGCCGACTTTTGCAAGTTCGGTGTTCAGTTGGTTTCGTATATCGGTCAGTCTACACTGCAATTTATATTTTTCAGAACGGCTGTTGGTATAAAATATTCTTTCCCTGACGTTGAAAAGTTCTTCCTCGAGATTTATTACCTTCTGGCTTTTAAGGTACTTACTTTCACCGAGTTCGATTAAGGTATTTGCCGCCACGAACTTGGTTTCGAGATTTGGCAGTGCCCGTATGTCGCGATTCTCCTTGCTGTCGTCAATCTCCTGTTCGATAAGCAGGGAAATAAAAAACCTGAGTTTACTTATCTGGATGGCAATTTCCTGAATATCAACCCCGAAAATACAATGTTCGATAAGCCCGAGCTTACGGATGTAATCGAGCGATTTGTTCTGGAGCGATTGTTCCACTTCTGCCTGAAGTTCTGGAGGAACACCTTCGATTAGACGTTTTTTCCATTTTGTGTTCTGCGGGTCGAGTTTATGCAGTGCCAGAACCAGTTTATGCAGTATCCCCATCGGGAAAGCGCCGCTTCCACAAGCCGGGTCGAGTA
>DAOLWT010000286.1:0-2569 GCA_035421345.1 Bacteroidales bacterium | reverse complement strand
ATAAAATACCAAATATTGAAGTTGAAATTTATTTAATACCGATATAATATTTATGCACTTTTTTAAATATATTAAAAGAAATATATGTATATTTGAATACAAAAGGAAAAAATGAAAAAACATATTCTACTTATAACCATATCTATATTATCCTTAAATTTATTTGCACAGGATTTTCATATAGTAAAAGATATATCTCCCGGACTTGCAAAAACAACAATAACGGAGATGATTACTATAAACAATATGATTTATTTTATTGCTGACGATAATCAACATGGCTTTGAATTATGGGCTAGCGATGGAACAGAATCAGGGACATATATGGTAAAAGATATATTCCCCGGTATTGATAATTTTCAATTTGCAAATTCTTCTTTCCCCCTTTATTTAACGAATTTCAACAATACGTTATTCTTTTATGCCAATGATTCTATTCATGGGTATGAATTATGGAAGAGCGATGGCACTGAAGCTGGAACGGTAATGGTTAAAGATATATATCAAGGCAAAGAAAATTCTTTAATAGAAGGATTTACACTTTGTAATAATACTCTTTTTTTTAAAGCAGACGACGGAGTTAACGGACTTGAATTATGGAAAACCGACGGAACGGAACAAGGAACACTTATGATTAAAAATATTGCATCCGGAATTTTTGGAGCAAATCCCAATTACTTAAAATGCTGGAATAATAATTTGTATTTTAGTGCCTATACAGAAGCTTTAGGAGAAGAATTATGGAAAAGTGATGGCACAACAGCAGGAACTAACTTATTTGCAGATATAACACCAGGAGAACAGAGTTCTCTTCCGGCTCACCTCACCCCTGTAAATTCACGTTTATATTTAATTGCTGAATGCGATTTTTGGGTTTTAGAAGAAGGAAGCAGTATGCCGGTAAAATTGCTTCTAAGCCCTGGTTGAAGCGGCCCATCGTCGCTAACAAAATCAGGCGATCACGTTTTTTTTGCATTTACCAGTGAAACTACCCAACGCGAAATATGGAAAAGTAATGGCACAATTGATGGTTCGAAAGAGATAAAAGATATATATGCTGGAGATGGATCTTCTAATCCGGATAAATTAATTGATATAAATGGAACTGTCTTTTTTGTTGCCGATGATGGAATACGCGGTCGTATTCTTTGGAAAAGCGATGGCACTGCTGCCGGTACAAAATATGTGTATGATATAAACCTTCAGCAAGAGTTTGAATATTCTCCTACACACCTATATAATTTTAGCGATAATCTTATATTTTGGATGAACGATAAAATTCATGGAAAAGAATTATGGATGTCGAATCTAATTATCGATTCAACCTATATGGTTAATGATATATTCCCCGGAACAGGAGGTAGTTTAGATGCTTCCGTTACAACCATGGCTCATATAGGAAATAGACTTTATTTTCCGGCAAGCGATAGTATTCACGGAAACGAATTAGGTTATATAGAATTTCCAACCCTCGATATCAATAAAATAAGTAAAATAAATTCTACCATTAACACGTATCCTAACCCTTTAAAAAATATTTTATATGTCGACATTCCTGCAAATCTGCAAGCATGTCATATCTCTATAATGGATATGCTAGGAAGGGATATTTATTCGTCTCCTATTTCAGATAATACAACCACCCCATTTAAAGTGGATTTAGAATTATTTACCAAAGGCGTTTATATTGTTAAAGTAGTAACAAATAAAGAAGTTATATCGAAGAAGATTATAAAAGAATAAAGCCTATGCAGGATATTCAATTCTTACATGATACATATTTTGCAATTTCTTTTTAAAAATCTTTTTTATTACAGTGATATCTTTAAAGGTAATATCTGAATTAACGAATTGTTGTTGTTCAATTTGAGAATTAATAATATTTTCAACCATTTCGTTTATCGATTCTTCGGAAGGGTTTTTTAACGTTCTTGAAACCGCTTCTACAGCATCAGCCATCATTACAACTGCTGTTTCTTTCGAGTATGGAATTGGTCCGAAATATTTGAATTTACTTTCATCAACGAGCTCTCCCGGATTATTTTTAATAAATTTTGAATAAAAAAATGCGGTTCTTCTGGTTCCATGATGTGAACGAATAAAATCGATCACTTTTTCGGGAAGTTTGTGTTTTTTGGCTAATTCAACGCCTTTGGTTACATGACTTATAATAATTGCAGCACTTTCTTCGGAAGTTAATTCATCATGTGGGTTAATGCCTATTCCTTGATTTTCGGTAAAATACACAGGCATATCCATTTTACCTATATCATGGTATAGCGACCCCGCTCTAACTAACAAGGTATTCCCATTAATAGCATAAATAGCTTCTTCGGCCAAGGTAGATACTTGTATGGAATGTTGCAAGGTGGCAGGGGCTTTCAATGAAAGTTCACGTAATAATTTCGAATTTACATCAGATAACTCTATTAAGGATATATCGGTTATTAACCCGAAAATTCGTTCGTATAAAAAAATGAGTGGATACGAAAATGATACCAACAATGATGAACCGGCAAACCAGAAAAAAGTAGTGGTATTAATATTTAACAAACTTCCATCTTGCATA
>DAOLWT010000285.1:0-2585 GCA_035421345.1 Bacteroidales bacterium | reverse complement strand
TCCCGATAGCTATCGGGACAAGGCTGTCAGAAAATTTCTTCAAAACTACGGTTCTATTTTCTTCCCGAAACCGAACCTTCACTTCTACACTTTTTTGTATAAACCTATTTTAGGGCGAGACAGGTTTCCTATTTTATAGGATAAGTACTACCTACATAAAAAAATAATATGAGCGATAAAATACCATACGTAAATAAAATAATGTTCCCAACAATTTTTTGCAACTTAGTCTCATTTTCGTATTTCAGTTTTATCTTATTTCTTCTCCTAAATAAATAAAATATATTAAAGATTAATATCGAGAAAATTGGAATTAATGAATATAGGATTACTCCATCTCTATCTTTGTGTGTAAAACCAATATTATAAAAGTGATGGAGTAAATTCTCGATTGTTCCTATATTGAAAACGAGAAGCATCCAAAAAATCATCATTGAACCAAAGGGAGGCATGTCTTCTTCCGATTTTCCAATGAGCAATTGCCAAAGTCGATAAAATAAATATTCCATAGCTAAATTATTCTTTATTCATTATAAAAATCTTTCCTGGGTTTATACCATTATTCATTTGATATTGCACATTGGTTTTTACCCCAATATAGAAAAGAGCTACCCCAGCTCCATACCAACCACCATATTGAGCTCCAATATATAATGTAGCAATATTTACCCCAATATCTGTGCCTGTTTCAGCCCATGACTGATATGGTTGATTTGTAACAGGATTGATTGTTTTAGAAAGATAAGCACCTGTCAACATGGTTACACTCAACCCAACATACGGAGCATATTTAATCGTATTACTTACCGTATTAACAAGGTTCATGCTACCAGATATAGCATAAGCAAAATTTGCACCTGCTTGAGTGGCTTGAATGGTTTGCGCAGCGGCAGAAATCGCGATATCTGCAAAAGTGCCAGTCAAAGCGATTGTCTTAGCTGTTTTACCAAAAACACTGCCCCCTTGTCTTGTAGCCACAGTTTTTTCAAAATGTATTTTATATTTAGGTTTTATTACAATTGTTCTCATATGATAAATCTCCACTCCATTTTCATCTTTTTTGTATCCAGAATCATCTTGTTGGGTAACTTCTATTTCTATCCCATCATCCTTTATTTCCAAGGACCCTTTTCCATTAGCTGCATCGAGCACATCCTGCCATGCATATTCAGGAATAGGATATTCATCCTGAGAAAGTTCATCTAACCAATTAGGGAAATAACCATCCAAACGTATTATATTGCCATCTGCATCAACTCCAGCCACACCAAGAGTAGAATAATCATCCAAAAATGAAAATGAAAGACCATGATCTAATTCGCCTCCAGCGGTCATATTACATGCATTCCATGAATAAAGGTACCCACTCGGGTCGGTGTATTTTAATGGGTTGTTCATGCAATAGGAATACCGATTAAAGTTTTGTGTACTGGAAGCATTCTGTACAAATGGGTCGGGACTTAACATACGGGCGGTTAAAGGGTCGTATAAACGTCCATTCCTGCCTAAAGTGCGGCAGGCAGGCATGTTAATTAAGTTTACCTTGTCTAAATGTTCGTGCGAGGTGTAGCCACGGGTGGTTAAGCCCAATGCTATCGAAGATGTAGGATTTAAATTATTTTCTTGAGTATATGTTTTTCCGACTGTGTTCATTACTCAAATATACTTTTTTTTATCTTTAAATAGCCAACCTATTTTAATATGAACAATTTATTCCCAATCCCCCTTACCTTAATTCCCTTTTTATTCAAACTTCCTTTTATTAGTTGTTAGTTAGTAGTTCGTTGTTACTACTTGGAAATTCAAAATTTGTAATTGGATATTGGATATTTCCTTACTTATTCAATAATTCTATCATTCACTCATTCTTTTTAAACTATTCCTTTATACCCTATACCTTATTCCAATTATTCCTTTTTGTAATTATTTAGTGCTGCACCCAAAGCTCCAATTATTTGTGGGTCGTTAGGAACAAATATCTTCATTTGCAGTTGTTGTTCTAATAAATGAACAATTCCTTTATTTAAAGCGACTCCTCCGGCAAATACGACCTCTTTTTCAATACCTACTCTTCGTAATAGTGATAACGAACGGGTTGCAACCGACTGGTGAATTCCTTTGGCAACTTTAACTCTGTCTATCCCTCGAGCCAACATCGATACTACTTCCGATTCGGCAAAAACAGTACACATACTGTTAATGTTTATTGATTCTTCTGCTTTTAATGCAACTTCTCCAAACTCATTTAAAGTATAACGCAATGCCATTGCCATAATTTCTAAAAATTTCCCTGTTCCTGCAGCACATTTATCGTTCATTTCAAATTTTTTTAACTTACCGTGCTCGTCCAACAATATAGCTTTGGTGTCTTGTCCTCCAATATCCAAGATGGTTCTGCAGGAGGGTAATGTGTAATTAGCGCCTAATGCAAATGCTTTTATTTCGCTAATGATGTTACAAGTAAAATGTTCTGCGAAAAAATGACGACCATATCCCGTAGATGTTATTTGATCGTATGAAATATCTTTTATAAGGTCTTTACACGCATTTAACGTATCGAAGCTATTCTCTATTTTACGAGTAAA
>DAOLWT010000284.1:0-2619 GCA_035421345.1 Bacteroidales bacterium | reverse complement strand
AACCCTAAATTTACCATCATTTTACCGCCTCTGCAAAGGGGCGGTTTAGTTCAACTTGTTTATATGCTTACCTCGGTTCCCAAAAAGGTAAGCATACTCATCCAATTTTGGGTGTATAACCGTACCTTTTGTTAATTTTATTTTTGTTTTTAAAAAAATACTTTTTATAAATTAAAATTGGTATAAGTTCAAATATATAAAAATTTATTTTATTCAGGCAAATATTTTAGTTTTTTTTGTCGAGTAACAAAAAATTTAATGGTCTTTGGCATTAAACTCCAACTAAATAGTCGTTAATGTTAATTTTTTACAAGATATCTGCCACCACAAAAGCACTTCCTCCTATTACAACTAAGTCTTCCGGATGTGCAAATTTTAACGCTTGTAAGTAAGCTGCTTTTACCGAAGAAAAAGATTCGCCCTTTAAATTATATGTTAATGCTTTATCTTTTAGCACGTTTTCATCTAAAGCTCTGGGTACCGATGCCTTGCAGAAATAGTATACCGCATCAATGGGTAATAACTTCAAAATAGCATCTACATCTTTATCATTAACAAAACCTATTACCCAATGTAGCTTATTATGTGGGGTAAAGCTTATCTGTTTTACTACTTCTTTTATTCCTTCTTCATTATGACCTATATCGCATACAACCAAAGGATTATCTGAGATTTTTTGCCAACGTCCTTGTAAACCGGTATTTTTTATAATATTATAAATACCTTCTTCTACTTTTTTCTTAATCATCTGAAATCCAATAGTATTTAACACATCAACGGCCATTAAAACGGTTGCTATATTTTTTACCTGATAATAACCTGTTAAAGGTGAGCGTATTACTTGATCGTTATCGAAAACATGATTTAAATGAGTTCCATTAACAAATTGCAGCTTTATGATTAATTCGGGAGTTTTATTATACACTATTTCAGCATGTAAGGTGTTAAAATGCTGATCGGCAAAATAGATTTTACTGCTTTCTTTACGTGCTTTTTCTTTAAAAACATGAATGGTTTCTGTTTGCGTTTGACCAATTACAACGGGTATTCCTTTTTTAATAATTCCGGCTTTTTCTACTGCTATTTCTTCAATTGTTCCTCCCAATAAGTTAGTGTGATCTTTACTTATATTGCTTACTACCGATAATATGGGAGTAATAATATTAGTCGAATCGAGTCGTCCGCCTAATCCGGTTTCTATTATGGCTATATCTACTTTTTCTTCTGCAAAGTATTCGAAAGCAAGTCCTACACTCCATTCAAAAAAAGAGGGATTTATCTCAGATACCTCTTTTTTATATTTTTCAACAAAGTGAATTACTTTTTCTTCCGGAATACATTGTCCGTTAATTTTTATACGTTCGCGGTAATCTTTTAAGTGAGGCGATGTATATAGTCCGGTTTTATATCCATGCTGCTGAAAGATAGAAGCTAAAAAATGGGAAATAGAGCCTTTCCCGTTGGTTCCGGCTATATGAATGCTTTTAAAGTTATTTTGCGGATTTCCCAGTAAGTTACAAAGTGCTATGGTATTATTTAAATCCGCTTTGTATGCCGATTCGCCAACACGATGATACATGGGAAGCTGAGAAAAAAGATATTGGAGTGTTTCCTGATAATTCATTAGTTTAATTTCAGGAAAATATAGGTAATGGTCCCTTTTTGTTCTACCTCGGAATTGGGGTTCGCATCAAAAACCGATTGCAAAGCAGCATTTTGACATGTTTTCCATAATACTTGATTCGAAATGGTACTGCCTTTAACTCCGGCTACTGCTTTGGTTACTTTCCCCAATTTATCAACGGTTATTGATACAACTACTTTTCCTTCTTCATCGGTTGGATTTTTAAACGACTGAAGATACATGTATTTTCGGCCTTTTAAGTCGATTCCAATACCGCCTGTACCCGGACTTCCAACATAATTATTGGAATTATGGTCACCACCGGGTTTCCCTTGATCTCCTTTACCTCCTGCTATTCCTTGATTTGAAGAGCTTTTCGATTTGCCTTTATAGAGTGCATTCTGATTAACAACAGGCTTATCTGGTTCTTTCGCTTTTTCTTCGGTCGGTTTTTTCGAGGTATTTTCTATAAGCGGTGTTTCTTCTGTTGATTGCGAAAGATTTTCTGCCGGAGTGGGAGTCGATTTAGTTATATTTTCAATATTATCGGCCAATTCGGGCGATTGTACTTCCCCAAATCCTTGTTCACTATTTCCCAAATTAACTTCTGTTCCTATTTCTACCCCTTCTTCTTCCGGTAAAGGTAATTTGGTTTTAAAACTAAAGAAAAAAATAAGACACACAAGCACCAATGCATGAAAAAACACGGTCCCTATTATTCCTTTTGCCTTATCATTCATTTTCGGTTGGTTTTAGCGGTTTGGTAGCTAAAATAACTTTATGTTTGGTTTTATTCTGCTCGTTAATTCCATTAACAGCATCTATTACATTCACTACATATTGTAATGGAACCGATTTATCGGCTTTTAATACTACCGTACCTTCTGTTTGTCCGGCAAGTTTAATATTGAGTGCTGTTGGAATTCCTGCCACATCAATTGGGTTTTCTTCCAAAAAATATTGATACTGATCGTTAATATAAATAGTAATTGTTC
>DAOLWT010000283.1:0-2631 GCA_035421345.1 Bacteroidales bacterium | reverse complement strand
CGGGTGTTGAAATAATGGTTGCCGAAGGAGAAATATACGAAATATCTAACTTAGGGGCAAGATTCGCACCTTCCCAATAATCAACAAATTGTTTGTTATCACCGGATCCATTATTGGTAAATATAAAACCCATAGCATTTCCGGATGACCAACCTGCTCTGTCGACAATTTCCTGCACTGAACTATTTATACTGGATGACGTATACCAATTATCAACTGTCCATGGATTTTGCAATGTCCAATCGGAAGAAGCGGAAGTTTTAGCTTTATCAGAAGGTTTTTGTTTTTTAGTATTAAAACTTGATGTATTATCTTCATTTATTCCATATATTTTCACATTTACTGTAGCAGATTTAGTTGCATAAGAGTATAAAGAAACAGAAGAACTAACAATAACAGCGTTTTTAGGAATAGGAACTGAAGCAAAACGAATACCGGCAATACAATTCCTATTAATCCCTTCCAAACGATATCCCAATCGATTATTAGCGCCTCCTGTTATCCATACTGTTGAACCCTGTAGTTCGTAACCATCATCATTATCACTAGAGACTTTCTGTGTCGACATTACCGTTGTTGGCATTAAAACCTTATTCGATGATGATTCACAATCCAAAAGAGTATTTGTAAAGAACTGTGCAGTCGTAGTTTGATGCCATTCCGGTATAGTACTTGACGTAAATGTAAAACTATATGTTCCTGTTGACCAAGTACTCCATGTTGAACCGCCATTATCGGAGGCTTTTGCTCTTACATAATACGTAACATTTTCTGTAGTTGGAAGCGAAGAGGATAAGCCATCACATAAAAAATCATATTCCGTTTCTGAAATATATGTACCTGGAAAACTTTGACAATAAGATGTTCCTGTGAAATCAGAGGCTGTATTAATTTCAATATAAAACATATTAATAGCAGAAGTATGAGTTGATGATATGCGGAAACGAGGTTCTTCCATGTAAAAAGCAGCATTGTTAAATAATATAAAATCTTCACTCCCAAAATTATAAAATACGGGTGCTTCAGGCTTGCAGTCAATAGTTTGAGTTCCACTAGCTAATGCAGACCCGCTAAGCGTTACAGATGCTGTTAAATGGCTCGAATTTAACACGCTTGCGGTTATGGTATGTCCGGAAGTAACAGAAGAAGCAACATCCATCGTTATCCAAAAATAAATTGTTTCATTCGCAATTGCTTTGGAAATAGCAGGGAATGTTTGATTTGCTGAAGCGGATGGGGTATTAATAGTAGCCAATAAATTCGTTGTTTTGAAAACAGGAGATGAAGTATAATATAATTTAAAATTATCAATATCTGAAGCGCTGTAAGTCCCAGTTATATTAAATCCAACACCTGTAAGATTACCTCCATTATTAATCCCTGTTAACGTAAATCCATGAATAGGAATATCTTCGGAACAAACATCTGAAGCAATAATATTATTATCCCCAATTACCAAGCGCGGTGCCCATGAAATATAAACTTTACCGTCAGACCCATTACCTCCTTTTACATTGCCCCCTGTTTTGTTACCGGAACCACCACCGCCACCACCAAATTGAGGTGCATCATTTCCATAATTACCGGAGCCCCCTCCGTCAGCACCATTACCTCCTCCTGTTGGAGCCACCCCACCTGCACCTACACTCTCATCTGCATTACCTCCATTACTTCCATTCGATGCAGTCCCTGCTGAAGATCCACCACCACCACCAAGTCCTGTATCGCTATCATTTCCATTTCCGCCGTTACCACCGGAAAATCTAATAACTCCAATACCGGCATCAGCACTTCCTCCAGCACCTCCAATCCCTCCCTTATTGCTATTATTTGCGGTAGATCCACCTCCACTGCCTCCTTTCGCTAATATGGTGCTTATATCAATAAACCATGAATCCCCTCCATTCGAACCATTTCCTGTTCCTCTTGTTCCTCCGGATCCTACATTAACGGTATATGTTGTACCCGGGACAACTGTAATTTCGGATTTGCTGTATGCACCACCACCACCACCACCACCACCGTCGCTTTTAGTTTTATTTCCTGCACCGGCACCACCACCTCCCCAACATTCTACGTCTACTTTGGTAATACCAGCCGGACATGTCCATGGAAATTCTCCACTTGAAGTATACGACTGACTAGTTTGTGAGAAAAGGATGAAAGGAGTAAGTAAAAAAATAGGAAAAATTAGTATAAAACCAAAATATAGAAACTTCTGAATTTTCTTATTTTTTGTGGTATTGTTGGTTAATATTCTTGTTTTGTTCAACATATTATTAATTTTTACAATTCATTATAAATTATATATAAAAATAATAATAATAAACACTATAATCAATACGTAATATCTTTATTGATTTATAAGTAATATTACGTATACAAATTAACGAAAACAACGGTATATATAACAAATACTACAAATTGCCTTATTTAAAAGATTAAACAAACTGGCACTTTTATGCTACGAACAAATAAATTTTACACTCATAATTATTTAATCATAATTTTAAATATTATTATGAAGTTTTTTGTATAAAAAATGCAGAAAAGGAAAGATTTCTTATACTAATTGCAAATTTAAAATAATCCAAAGGATATTTTAAATTTTACAATGGTAATGCCGATGAC
>DAOLWT010000282.1:0-2631 GCA_035421345.1 Bacteroidales bacterium | reverse complement strand
TAAATAATTTTTCTTATTCATGAAAATATTCTTTAGTAAGTACGACAAACAAATAGCTGCTTTTTGGAGTTTATTGACTTTTTTTTTTCTTATTCTTTTAATTGCACATAAACCATTTATGGAATGGAGCTTTAACCGACATCATCATCAATTTAGTTGGTATATAAGACCTCTTTTCTTAATTCCTTTTTGCTATTTTGCTTATAAACAAAGCTTAACAGGAATTTCAATTACTATTTTTTTATTATTTACCAGCATGTTTTGGTTTCCAAAGCCTGAAATAATAAGCGAACAGGTTAAAAACTTTCTTCAGTTCGAGAAAGACTGGCTTACATCTTCATGGAATATTAAAAAAATAGCTTTTTCGCTTTTAGTTCCTTTTTCGTTAACAGCATTGGCTTTTGCATTTTGGATTAAAAGTTTATGGATAGGGCTTTCGGTTATTGTTCTTATCGCTATCGGAAAAATTTGCTGGAGCGTTTATAATGCCGGAGAATCGGGAAAATCGATACTTATTCCTGCACTTATTGGACTATTTATTTGTTGCGTATTAATTATCTACGGATTTAAAAAGATGGAAAAGAGAAAGAAACGCTGATTTCACTTTTATACTTACTTCAAATTTATTTGTATAAAAATTTAATTTAAAAATCATTTTCATTCTATTAAAAAAACTAACTTCGTTATAAAATATAAAACATTTTTATAAACATAAATTTACATTATTATGACAACAAGTTCAATAAATAATGAGTGCTGTCCAAAATTTGACCCTACCCCTTGGGATAACCAAATAATTGAATGGAACAATAAAAAATTTATTAAAGATAAAGTTTGTACATTTTTATATATGCCTATTAATTTTGGCAAAGTGATGGTACGATTAAATGAAACGGTTACGAAAGCATCCGCTAATATCCCCGATTGGCTTTGCCTTTCAGAACATACGTCAAAATGGAATATGGACGTTTTATTAGCTGTTGATAAAGAAATACCCGATGCAAATAACACTACCTTATCCGGAAAATTTTATAGCAGGGTATATGAAGGGGCATTTAATAATACCGGTAAATGGACTAAAGATTACGAAAACGAAGCTAAAGCAAAAGGCTATACTATTAAAAAAATGTATATGTGGTATACCACTTGTCCTAAATGCGCAAAAAAGTACGGTAAAAATTATGTTGTCATTATTTCGCAAATAGCTTAAAGAAGAAAATATTTTATGACTAAATACAGTTTTGAAAACGACTATTCAGAAGGCTGTCATCCCAAGATATTAGAAAAACTCACTGCAAGCACATTCGAGCAACAAGCAGGATACGGAGATGATGAATACTCGAAAGAGGCGGCTATTCTAATTAAAAATAAATTAAAAAATCCGGGAGCATCTGTCTTTTTTGTTACCGGTGGAACTCAGGCTAATTTAATAGTCATTTCGGCTGTATTACGACCTCACGAATCGGTTATTTGCGCTCATACAGGTCATATTCACACACACGAAGCCGGATCGATAGAAGCGGTTGGTCATAAAATTAATGCCATAAACAGTGCCGACGGAAAAGTAAGACCTTTAGATATACAAGCTGTTTTAGACGAGCATATTACTATTCCGCATATGGTAAAACCCAAAATGGTATATATTTCAAACACTACCGAAGTGGGTACTATTTACAAAAAAAAGGAACTGGAAGAGTTATCTGCATACTGTAAAAAAAACGATTTGTATTTATTTATGGACGGAGCCCGGCTAGGGTCTGCTTTATGTGCGACCAACAATGATAATACATGGGAAGATATTGCGAAGTTTACAGATATCTTTTATATTGGCGGGACTAAAAATGGCGCTTTAAGCGGAGAAGCTATTGTAATTAATAAGCCTAAACTGGCAATCGATTTTGGGTATCATTTAAAACAAAAAGGCGCATTAACTGCCAAAGGAAGATTACAGGGAATTCAATTTTTAGCTTTATTTGAAGATAATTTATTTTTTGAACTGGCACAACATGCCAATAAAACGGCGATGAAAATAGCACTTGCCATTGAAAAAAAAGGATATCCATTTTTAACATATTCCACTACGAATCAGATATTCCCTATATTACCGAATCATGTAATTGATAAACTATGGGAAAAGTATCGTTTTTATGTTTGGCAGAAAATTGATTCCGAGCATTCCGCTGTTAGAATTGTAACATCGTGGGCAACTAAAGAAACAGCAGTAGATGGTTTTATTAAGGATTTGTTGGAGTTATAAATATTCAACCTATTTCTTTAGACTTAACCAAGTATCCAAAGAATAAAATTTCAACTTGCAGATAGTTATCCCAATTGCCAGTAGTTAATTAATATGAAGCAAGTATCTAACTTAACAGAATAGTATAGCCGATAAATCAAATTTCTAAGAAATTTATGCAAAAATATGGGGTTCTAATAAATCAATTATCAGTGATTTAGTTATATTTATTTTTCTTTTCTCCATGATGAGAAAAGAAACAAAACCTGCCTGCCGGGCAAGGCAGGGAATCTAGACGAATCGAAGCTTCAGCGCTCTCTGAAATTTTAAAAGAATTTTATAGCAAAGTAACAGCCCACTTGAAATAGCGGGCTGCTTTGCTTAAATTCTAATTA
>DAOLWT010000281.1:0-2659 GCA_035421345.1 Bacteroidales bacterium | reverse complement strand
ATTTGTAGGATATGACTCCCTTTCGGCAAAGGCTGTTATTTTGAAATATCGTAAGGTGAAAACCAAAGAGAAAGAATTTTTTCAACTGGTATTCGACAAAACACCTTTTTATGCAGAATCGGGCGGACAAGTGGGCGACAGAGGGTATATGAAATCGGATGAAGAAAAAATAACGATTGAAGATACACGCAAAGAAAATAATTTAACAATTCATATCACCAAGACACTACCAAAAGATGTAAATGCTCCCTTTCAAATTGTTGTAGATCAGGTAAAACGTAAACTTACCGAAAATAACCATTCGGCTACTCATCTTTTACATGCAGCTCTTCGTAAGGTTTTAGGAACCCATGTGGAACAAAAAGGCTCGTTGGTTAACGAAGAAAGACTTCGTTTCGATTTTGCTCATTTTTCTAAGTTAACACCCGATGAAATTGAAAAAGTAGAAGCCTTGGTGAATGAAAAAATAAGAGAAAATATTTCGGTCGACGAAAAACGTCATATTCCTATAACAGAAGCAAAGAAAATGGGAGCTACTGCCTTATTCGGTGAAAAATACGGAGATGATGTACGCGTTATTGCTTTCGATCCGGCATATTCCATTGAACTATGTGGAGGAACCCATGTTCATGCAACCGGACAAATAGGTTATTTTAAAATATTATCGGAAACAGCCATTGCTGCCGGCATAAGAAGGATTGAAGCCATTACTGCAATTAAAGCGGAAGAATATATTAACAGTCAGCTTGAACTCATTTCACAATTACATGAAACGCTGAAAAACCCTAAGGATATTGTAAAGAGCGTGTCGCAAATAATTGAACAAAATGCTTTGCTGCAAAAACAAATTGAAGAATTTCTGAAAGAAAAAGCGCTTGGATTAAAAGATGATCTGAGCAAAAAAATTGAAAAAATAGGCGATATATATTTCCTTGCAGAACAGGTTGTGCTTGATGCTGCCGGAGCGAAAGACCTTGCATATGCATTAAAGAACGAAGTGGAAAATCTTTTTCTTGTTCTGGCATATATCAGCGAAGGCAAACCCGGGCTTGCTGTAATGATTTCAGAAAACCTGGTGGAAACAAAAAAATTAAATGCATCAAATATTGTTCGCGAACTTGCCAAAGAAATTAATGGCGGCGGCGGTGGTCAGCCATTCTTTGCAACAGCCGGAGGTAAGAATGCTGAAGGAATTGATAAAGCGTTGGAGAAAGCGAAATATTTTGTAAAGTAGATTATTTATTTATATGAAAGTTAATAATGCTTAGAGCATTTGTACTATCATAAGATGCAGTATTTTGGTTAAAAACAAAATCATCTTCTTTTATTAATCCTATATTTTTTGCGTAATATTTCTTATCATAGCTTAATGGCATTGGGGAATAAGAATAGTGCTCATCTTTAATGACTATAACACTATCATAATTAATTCCATTAATAAGAATATTTGTATCTACAGCAATTGTTTTTGCGCAATCATAAACATGGACTGAGATATTATTAGACGTTTCCCAACTTGCACCTAATTCAGTTTTAAGAATAGGAATTTGGTAACCACAAGGTGTACAATATCCATATATTGGCTTTCCATCCCAATATGGAACATAAACCGGATCAGTTTTAATTCCACCTAATTCACTGCTATTATAACTATGTAAAATATAGTTATCAGACGTTTTTTGTAATGTAGTATCTCCATTGTTAGTCGTATATTTCCAATAAGAACCGGGATAAACAGGGAGATACGGTAGAGGATAAAAAGTAGGATACAGTTGTTCGTTATTTTCTTTTTTACAAGAAACAATTATTATAAAAAATAATATTATTATAAATTTTAATGACTTCATTTATTTTTTTATAAAACGATATAATAAACTTGTTTCAAAGAAAAATCCCTTTCTGGTGATGTATGATGGTTCTATATCATTAAGATAGCTGATTTTTCTGTCGGAATTATATATTATAACTGAATTTATAGAAAGTCCGGCATTAAAAAATACATTCAAATTTTTAATGAAAATTAAGTCAATCCCTCCACTTATATCAATTTGACGATTTTTATATTGCCAGGATGTTGAGCCACTAATAGTATAATCGGGATAAACATTAAAAGTTTTTTTGTCAGTGAATTTGTATTTTAATGATTCGAAGTTTGAAAAAATAAATGGATTAATGAAATGAGGAGATTTATTAAGAAAATATTTAATTCCTATTGAATATCCGGCAAAAGCAAATTTATTATTTGTATATGTAAAATCATGTAACGAGTATGGTAAATTTGAATATGCTACACAACCAAAAATAGAATCTTTGCAATATAATATACTTCCAACATTTAGTAATATTTTTTTATATGAAACATTCAAATTAAAATTTATCGTTTTTGTAAAAGATCTTTTTTCATTGGAATAATATAAACCTCCTTGATTATAAAAATTAATAGGAAGTTTAAATTTATTTGCTTTTGCGCTAATAGAAATTCCTAATCCATATTTTGAATAATTGTCTTGCCCAAAACCATTTAATGATATTGATGAAATAAGTAGAAAAAAGAAAAAATATTTTTTCATTTATTGGAAATAATAACACAAATATATAAAATTATGTAACTATTCAGGTTGCAAATTAGCAATAGTTTTGAAAGCAGCCAAAATATTCT
>DAOLWT010000280.1:0-2700 GCA_035421345.1 Bacteroidales bacterium | reverse complement strand
AGTAGAAGCAAGAAAAACAATTGTGGAGTTATTGTTATCAAATCACCCCGACGATTGCTTGTATTGTGCTAGAAATAAAAATTGCGAACTTCAAAATTTTGCAGATGATTTCAATATTCGTTTAAGAAAAACCAAAGGGAACAAAAATGATTACAACCTTGATATTGCAGGGTTAAGTCTAGAAAGAGATCCCGATAAATGCGTTTTATGCGGACGTTGTATCCGAATATGTGAAGAAACAATTGGCGTAACAGCTATTGATTTTATTAATCGTGGAAGCAAAACCATTGTAGGAACTGCATTTAACAAAGGCTTAAATACTTCTTCATGTGTTAACTGCGGACAGTGTTTAATGGTATGCCCTACAGGTGCAATTACCGAAAAATCACATATCAATCAAGTAATTGATGCTATTAACAACCCCGAACTTACTGTTGTGGTGCAATATGCTCCTGCCATTAGTGTTTCTCTTGCTGAAGAATTTAATATTAAAGCAGGAAAAGATATTAATGGAGTAATGAATGCAGCTCTTCGAAAAGTAGGCTTTAAAAAAGTATTCGATACAAGTTTTAGTGCCGATTTAACCATTCTAGAAGAAGCTTCTGAATTAGTGGATCGTATTGTAAATAAAAAACCACTTCCTATGTTTACCAGTTGTTGCCCTGCATGGGTAAAATATGTGGAAGAGTTTAACCCCGAATTATTACCTAACATTTCAACGTGTAAATCACCTCAACAAATGATGGGTAGTGTAATTAAAAACTATTATGCTAAAGTAGAAAAACTAGAACCTAAAAAAATATACTCGGTTTCCATTATGCCGTGTACAGCTAAGAAATTCGAAGCACAAAGAGAAGAAATGTTAACGGATGGAGTTGCTGATGTTGATGCTGTTCTTACCACACGAGAATTAGGAAAATTGATTAAAATATTTGGAATAGATATCGCAAACTTAGAACCAGAATCAACCGATTCACCTTTGGGCGCTAGAACTACAGCAGGTAAAATATTTGGTGCCAGCGGTGGTGTTATGGAAGCAGCACTTAGAACGGCTCATTTTATGATTACCGGAAAAGAGCTCGAAAACAATAAATTCCTGGAACTTCGCGGATTTAAAGACATAAAAGAAGCTAAAATTAAAATTGGCGATTTAGAAGTAGGTATTGCAGTTGTAAACGGATTAGGAAATGTAAAAACTATCTTAAAACAAATTGCTGAAGGCAGAAAAGATTTACATTTTATTGAAGTTATGAACTGTCCAGGCGGTTGTATTGCTGGAGGTGGACAACACATTGGGGCAACACACGAAAGTATATTAGCTCGTTTAAAAGCATTGTATCAAATTGACGACAATGAAACGATTCGTGTATCTCATCAAAATCCACAAATTATTGAATTATACAAAAATTTCCTCGAAAAACCGAATGGAAAAATAAGTCATAAATATTTACATACTACTTACGCAAAAAGAGACGTACTGAAGTAACAATGGCAAAAAAAGAAAACATATTACCATTGGTTTATACCATTAAAGAGCGTTGCAGGATATGCTACACATGCGTGCGAGAATGTCCTGCAAAAGCTATTAAAATTGGCGGTGGTCAGGCAGAAGTAATGCCTAATCGCTGTATTGGTTGTGGTAATTGTGTTAAAGTATGTAGTCAGGATGCTAAACAATACTTTAGAAGTATTGACAAAGTAATGGATCTAATTCAATCCGATAAAAATGTAATCGCTTGTATTGCGCCTAGCTTTCCAGCTGAATTTATGGAATACGAAGATTATAAAACATTAGTCGGAATGATTCGAAACATTGGCTTTTCTAGTGTTCACGAAGTTGCTTTTGGCGCCGATATTGTTGCTTTAAAATACAAAAATATTTTAGAAAAAGAAAAATTAAGTAATTATATTTCATCCGATTGCCCTGCAGTTGTAACGTATATAGAGAAATACAGTCCGGATTTAGTAAAAAACTTAATTCCTATCGTTTCCCCAATGGAAGCAACTGCTAGAGTACTGAAAGAAATATACGGAAAAGAAAGTAACATTGTTTTTATAGGTCCTTGTATTGCGAAAAAGACGGAGATGGATGAAATTTCAGAAGTAATTACATTTAGAGAATTACGAGAATTATTTTTTGTTCTAAAAATTACTCCTAAAAATTCAATTGCTTCAGAATTTGATGAACCTTTAGGAGGGAAAGGTGCTTTATTTCCTCTTAGTATGGGGTTACTTCATAACATAGAATCACGAGAAAATATATTAAAAAGTACTGCTATTGTGGCAGATGGTAGATTAAATTTTGATCAAGCAATTAAAGAAGCTGAACAAAATTTATTTAAAACCGATTTGTTAGAATTACTTTGTTGCAATGGATGTTTTAAAGGAGTTGGTATGTCGCCGTTTGGAAAGACATATTCTCAAATTTCAGCCATTAAACGTTATGCACAAAAAAAGGCAGAAATAATCGATTTGGAAAAATGGCAAAAAGACATAGATCGATTTTCAAAATTAGACTATTCTAGAAATTTTAAACAAAACGATCAACGTATTTTATTTGCCACCAATACCGAAATTAAAAATATTCTTACCGTATTAGGGAAAGAAAATCCGAGCGATCATCTTAATTGTGGTGCTTGTGGTTATGAAACGTGTATTGACCATGCAATAGCTATTTACAAAGGAATTGCAGAACAAGAA
>DAOLWT010000279.1:0-2725 GCA_035421345.1 Bacteroidales bacterium | reverse complement strand
CTGTTTATTACTATATCTTCAGTTAACAATCCCGTAGCTTCCATATCGGTTTTTTGACCTGCTATTAACGTAGTTTGCTCTCCGCTAATTGTAACTACAAGTGTTCCTGTAATACATAATATTGATATAGAGTGGATTGTTCCTGTTGCAAAAGTAATTGGCAAATCTGCAACCGTATCGTATGCTGTTACGTTGTTGTAGCTTGACCCTCCGCCTCCACCGCCTGATGTCGGAATTAAGGCAATCAACTTATCATAAGCGTCTTGTATGTCAGTAGGTGTTGCCGAAGCAATTGTGCCAATTTGAGAAAAATATATAGCAGTTTTATACTGCCCACTTTCTTTAAATACAATTTTACCCCCTTCTAAATCTAAGCTTGGCTGCATAAATGATTGTGAGCGTGGTTCTACATCATTTCCTGATGTATCTAATTCTTTAATTAAAGAACCTCCTGTTACGAAAAAATTCCATTTTGCCATTGTGTGTATTTTTTAAGTATCAATTATATTGATTGTTGGAACAAAAATAATAAATAAAATCGATTGTAGTTTAAAATTTGTTTATCATTTTCAAATACGTTAAATTTGCTCATTAAATTTAAACTAAAATCGAAATTATGAGTGAAAGAATCCTTAAAGACATCATCTCTGGTGATGATGCAAAAAACTTATTGTTGTCAGGTCTTAAAAAAGCTTACGATGTAGTTGCCGACACTTACGGACCTCAAGGAAGAACGGTTCTTAGAGAATCTGATTACGGCAATGCCGAACCTACAAAAGACGGATTTAAAACCCTTAAATCAATTTACTTAGAAAATCCAGTAGAAAATATTGCTTTGGAAATTGCTAAGGAAGCTAGCGAAAAAACAGTTACGTTTGCAGGAGATAGTACAAGTTTGACAATTGTTTTGCTTTATGCGTTTTTTAAAAATTCAGTTGAAGCGGTAAAAAGCGGAAAATCGCCAATTGATGTAAAAAAAGAAATTGAAAAATCACGAGATTTAATATTGGAGTATTTAGACAAAATATCAACCCCAATTACCGACAAATTAATCTATGATGTAGCCTTAACTTCTGCTAATGGCGATGAAGAAATTGCTAAAATTGTAGCAGACGCTTATGTTAAAGCAGGAGAAGATGGTTCGGTTTCTCACGCACGTAGCAATACCGATGAAACATATTTGGAGTTTATTCAAGGCACTCTTGTAGAATCGGGATATAGTGACGAGCGATTTGTAAATGTTTTTTCCGACCGAACTTGTGTTTTTGACGAAAATCCTTTGGTAGTTTGTTCTACTATTGAATTTAAAACTGTAAAACAGATTTTGCCATTTATGCAGTTTGCTCACGATAACAAAAGACCTTTGGTAATTATTGCTGATTGCGCTCCTGCTGTAAAAGATGTAGTGCTTCAAAATGTAATTCAAAAAGGCGTTCCTTTCTGTATTGTTAACGCTCCAAACGTAGGTAAAAAACGTATTGATTTTGTTAATGACCTTGCTTGTTTATTAGGAACTCAAGCGATTACTTCTTTGTCGGGCGATGATTTCCAAGGTAGAGAAGGTGAGTTTTTAGGTGAGTGCGAAAAAGTTGTAATTGGCAAAGCAGACACAATTATTACTCCTACTAAAAATAAATACATTCAAGAAATTGTTGATGGTAAAATCAATGAAATTAAAGAAACAATAGAATCTACTAAAAGTCGAGTAGAGCAAAATTATTTACGTGAAAGAATTGCTAAATTAGTAGGAGGCGTTTCTGTTATTAAGGTTGGATCAATTATCGAATCTGAATTGCAAGAAAAAATAGACCGTGTTGATGATGCGGTTTGTGCGGTTCGTTCTGCAAAAGAAGAGGGAGTTTTAGCAGGAGGTGGAATTGCTTTGTATAACGCAGCTGATTTAGAAAAAGTTGATGTTATTTCTGAATTGTGCTGTAAAACTCCTTTTTGGAAATTACTTGACAACGCAGGAAAAGAAACTCACCTTGTTACTTTTGAAACTTACCCTGGAGGCTACGATGTGAAAAACTTTAAATCCGTAAATATGTTTGACGCAGGAATTGTAGATTCAACAAAATCCATTAAACACGCTTTGGTTAATGCTATTTCAGCAAGTAATACAATGCTTATGACAAATCATGTATTGACTAATAAAAGAGCTATATAATGGACGCAAAAACACAAGAAATAGTAGACAAATTTAAAGGAAGAGCTTTGAATTTTGTAGTTGTGCTAAAAGAAATCGAAAACGTCAATGAAACTTCAAGCGGACTTAACATTTCCTCTAGCGTTGATAAAAACGAGAAGTATCGTAAAGCAATTGTAGTTTCAATCGGTACAGAGTGTCCAAAAGACGGTATTCAACTTGGAGATACAGTTATGTATGATAAACATAAAGCAAATCCTCTTACTCAAAATGCCGTGGAATACGTGACTCTTTTTTATGCAGACCTCGTTTGGGTAGGATAATTGGCAAATTGTAAATATTTTAAGCGCTTATTTTTAATAGGCGCTTTTTTTATATCTTTGTTTCATTAAATCAACGAATTATGATTTCTATTAATTACATACGCAATGCGACGCTTTTTATTCTTAACAAATCGAATCTTGGATATATAGCGCCTTCCGAATTTGACATTTTTTGTGGGTTGGCCCAAAGAGATATTTACGAGAATCTGTTTTATCAGTACAATCAGTTTATCAATAAGCAAAATAAACGATTGAC
>DAOLWT010000278.1:0-2734 GCA_035421345.1 Bacteroidales bacterium | reverse complement strand
TCTGTTAAGTTAGATATTTATTTCTAATTAATGAAATACTGGCAATTGGTATAACAACTTATCTTAAACGTTCAGTAGATTTTATTAAATTCTCGTCCTTTTTAATAAAAATATTTGCCAAAATTAATAAGATAACCGCTACTAAAGGAAAAAGCAATCCTATTTGCCATTTAGAAACAGCGGTAAGCATTTGCTTATCTATACTTGAAGGAATCCAATAAAATAAAGTAAAGATAAAAAACAAAGAAATGAAAATATTGTAGTTATTAATTTTAATTTGAAAAAGCCTATTTTTGAAACTAAATAACGAGATACCACACAATATCGTAGAAACAGATGCAAGAACAATTATAGGGAGTGTCCCAATGGTAATATTTAGCATTTCTCCACTAATCCATTTTATAGCAAATAATGAAATTTCATAGGTATAAATAGGGTCGAAACTAGTATAAATCCAAAAAGGAAATAAAAAACAGGCAACAAAAGATGCCAAAGCTCCAAGAAGAAATAAAGATTGAATTCTTTGTATCATAATATTTTTTTATGCAAAAATAAAAAATACCTTGAAGAAATTACAAATAATAATATTTTTTAAGCATTTGTGTGTGTTAATTAATTTTTTTTTGTATGTTTGCAGAGCGATACCCTAAAATCGCATTTCTTTTTTTCAATCAAAAAAAATCTTTTTTAAATTTTTAAATCAACTACCATATTATTCAATTTATATTTTATAAATAAGAAAATATTACTTATTAATACACTAACCTAATAAACATTCATGTACGATATTATTGAGCTAAACAACAAACTTGCAACAGAGTTAAAAGAAATTGCAAAAAATTTAAACATTCCTAAGTACGAATCTTTAAAAAAACAGGATCTTATCTACAAAATCCTTGACCATCAAGCATTAAACCCATCCCCTGAAGATTTAATAAAAGAAAAAAAAGATCGTACTCGTATTTTTCGCCCTAAGAAAAAATTTAATGAACCCAATACCTCCTCTGCTACTGAAATAGATACACCTAAAGAATTAATTGTAGATGATACTGCTGTCCGCTTAAATGAAGAGCCTATTATAAATAATATAATAGAAGATATTCCGGAAATAATTTCCAATGTAACGGAAACACCCTCTAAAAAAACAAGTGAATCCGTTTCTGAAACAATGCAAGAAATGGAAATAAAAACAGCCGTTTCGGCAGAGAATTCAGAAGCAGAAGCAGAACCAGCAGCCTTACCAAAAGCAGAAGAACAAGAAAAGAAAGAACCTTATCAAAAAAATAAATTTTTTGAACGAAAAAATCAAGACATTTCCGAATTCGACGGAGTTGTTACCAGCGAAGGGGTTTTAGAAATAATGCCCGATGGCTATGGATTTCTTCGTTCATCGGACTATAACTACCTTAATTCACCAGACGATATTTATGTTTCTCAATCGCAAATAAAACTTTTCGGACTAAAAACCGGTGATACCGTTAGAGGGAATATTCGTCCACCAAAAGAAGGCGAAAAATATTTCCCATTAATTAAAGTTGAATTAATAAATGGCAGAAACCCTGCTGAAGTTAGAGATAGAGTACCTTTTGATTTTTTAACACCCCTCTTCCCTATTGAAAAATTTAATTTAACCGGTGGAACGGACACTACCATGTCAGGTAGAATTGTAGATCTTTTCACTCCTATAGGTAAAGGGCAAAGAGCATTAATTGTAGCTCAACCCAAAACCGGGAAAACGGTATTATTAAAAGAAATTGCGAATGCTATTGCATATAATCATCCGGAAGTATATATGATAATCCTCCTTGTAGATGAACGCCCTGAAGAAGTAACCGATATGGCTCGTAGTGTTAGAGCAGAAGTAATTTCGTCAACATTTGATGAGCCTGCTGAAAGACATGTTAAAATTGCGAATATTGTTTTAGAAAAAGCAAAACGTTTAGTTGAATGTGGTCATGATGTTGTTATTTTACTCGATTCTATTACCCGTTTAGCTAGAGCATACAATACTGTTTCCCCTGCTTCAGGAAAAGTTTTAACAGGAGGAGTCGACTCAAATGCACTTCATAAACCAAAACGGTTTTTTGGTGCTGCCAGAAAAATTGAAAATGGAGGTTCTTTAACCATTGTTGCTACCGCTCTAATTGATACCGGATCTCGTATGGACGAAGTTATTTTCGAAGAATTTAAAGGAACAGGAAATATGGAATTACAACTCGATAGAAAATTATCGAATAAACGAATATTCCCATCTATCGACTTAGTAGCTTCCAGTACTCGTCGCGACGACCTTCTTCTCGACAAAGAAACACTACAACGCGTTTGGGTTCTTCGTAACCACTTAGCAGATATGACTTCATTAGAAGCGATGGAATTCTTAAAAGAAAGAATGAAATTTACACAAACCAATGAGGAATTTTTAATTTCAATGAATTCTTAAACGTATTCATTATTATTATAATTTTGTAATATTAATATCAACTAGAGTGCAAATTTTTTACTACATATTAAAAAATTGTTGTTGCGATACCGAAATATATTCGGGTATCGCATACTTGTGTTGTAATCATTAAATTCCCATTCAACTAAATAACGAACTCCCGGATATACGTATCTGGGAGTTTTTTTTTATTCATTATAATTTAATCCGTAACATTTCATAAAAATACGTAATAGTTTAAAAAATATTCAGAAAAGACTTGACAACTGAATATTTTTTTTGTTAATTTGCAAT
>DAOLWT010000277.1:0-2748 GCA_035421345.1 Bacteroidales bacterium | reverse complement strand
ATTTATTTTCTTCTTTAATATTAATGGAGTAACGATCGGCATAAAGTAAATCGAGTCGTTTTAATACATTTTGCAGTCCAATTCCTTTAAATTTTCCCGCTTCGATTTTATTGGCTTCGTTTACAGTATTATACACATAAAAAAAGAGTTGATTTCTTTTCACATTTAAATCAATGGTTATTTTTGATTCTTCTTCATAGCTGATACCGTGTTTAAACGCATTTTCCACAAAAGGAAACAATAACATGGGCTCTATTGAAAACAAATCTAAATTTCCGGATTTAGTAAATGAAATTTTAACAGAACCGGCTATTCTCATTTTTTGTATATCGATATAATCTTCAATAAACTGAACTTCATTTTTTAAATTTACTTTATCTTCTTTCTGATCGTAAATATTATATCGCATTAATTGCGAAAGTTTTATAATAGCCGGTTCTGTTTTATCCGACTTACTGCGCGCAAGCGAACAGATGTTGTTTAAAACATTAAAGAAAAAATGAGGATTTATCTGTGCTTTAAGCATAGAAAGTTCCGCTTTTAATTTATCGTTTTCTACTTCTCTTTTTTGTTTATCATATTTAAACCATTCATGAGTCATCTTTATGCCGGTACTAATTAAAAATGTAATTAAAAAAATAGAGAAACCTCTCGAAGCACTTGACTTTTTGGGAGGATGGGGATGTTGTTCTCTAAATTCTTTAAATTCCGATTCCCTTTGTGTAGCATTTTGTTCCGTATTTATGGTTCTATTTAAATATAAAATAAATTCACCAGTATATGTAAATAATGGAATTGTAAAAAGAATAATAATAATGTATAATATAAATTTTCTTTTGGCTAAAAATTTAGGAATTAAAAAAAAATAGTTTAAATAAAAAAAGCTAATAATTGTTAGTATTATTAATATTTGTGTATAAATATCATTTTGACTTCTTTTTGGAAATGGAGGAGATAAAAAATTTAATAATGTTAAAACTCCTATCCATGAAATAATGTGAGCAAGAATAATAACAATTCCCGGAATTTTTTTGGCTTGCATATATTTTTTAAAAAAGGGCATGTAAATTTAAGCTTATTTAGGTTAAATTAAAAATGGAATACAAAATATTTAAGGAATAGTATTGTTGTAAATAAAGATAATATCTATAATAAGCCAAACATAATATATTATACAGCTAGCTTATTTACATCTATGATAATAATATTATTATCTACCAAAAAGGGGAATATTTACAAACTGGAGGGTTTATTAATTAATGCGACTGCATAAGCTGAAATACCTTCTTCTCTCCCAACAAAGCCTAGTTTTTCGGTTGTAGTGGCTTTTATTGAAATATCATTTTCGGGAATATTCATGGTAAGCGATAATACTTTTTTCATTTCGGGAATATAAGGAGCTATTTTAGGCTTTTGAAGGCAGATAGTTACATCAATATTTCCTACGGTATATTCGTTTTCTGTAAGTAACGAAATAACGTCTTTTAGTAAAATTTTACTGTCAATATCTTTATATTTTGCGGAGTTGTCCGGGAAATGGGTTCCTATGTCTCCTAAGTTAGCAGCTCCAAGCAAAGCATCACATATAGCATGTATTAAAACATCGGCATCGGAATGACCAAGAGCACCTTTGGTGTGAGGAATCAGAATACCTCCAAGGATAAGTTTTCTGTTCTCTGTTAATGAGTGAACATCATAACCAAACCCTACACGTATTTTCATTAATCTTGTTGGTTTTGTTCTTTAAACGCATCAAAATCGAATAAGAGCGTAAAGCGAAGTGTATTTCCAAGTGGGTTACGTTGTTCAACTGGAATTAAATAAGCAAAATCTAAGCCGAACACATTATATTTTAATCCGGCACCCAGTGTAAAGAATTTACGATTCCCTTTGGTAGCATCTTCAAAGAAAAAACCACCTCTTAATGCAAATTGTTTGTCGTACCAATATTCTACACCGGTAGATATAGTAAACTCCTTTAATTCTTCTTTAAATCCTCCGGGAGCATCTCCAAACGATTGAAACATACCCTGAACAACGGCAACATTGGGGTCTTTTCCGGCAATAATAACTAAACCGTTTGTGTCATTATCATAAATGGGAGGAGTAGGAACAAGTAATTTATTAATATCTAATAATATTTCGAGTGAATTGTAATCATCAAGATCGATTTTTAAACTTGGCCCAAAACGAAGATTAATTGGAATGAAATCGCGTTCAGTTGTTTCTGTATACGATATTTTTGTTCCAATATTGGAAATATTAGCCCCTATTGCTAGTTTAGCAGGTGTTTGACCTAATTCAAGGGGTTTTTGATAGTAAACAGAGACATCGGTTGCAACCGAATTTCCGGGGTGCGATTCCGAACCGCTAACAAATTGTCCACTTGCGAGATTTGAATGAATATAACGCAACGAAATACCTCCGGAAATGCTTTCGGAGAATTTCCTAGAATAACAAGCATCTAATGCAAATTCATTAGGTCGATAATCATGTAGTGTATGACCCGTAATATCGGTAAATGTAATTGTGCCTAAGGAAAAATAAAGCAGAGAGGCAGCAAATACTTGATCTTTTCCAAATTTTTTATAACCGGAAAGATAAGCTAAATTAATATCGTCTACAAGTGCTCTTAACCAAGGACTGTATGATACGGAAAACCCCATGTCTTTTTCAATAAAAGCATATTTAGCCGGGTTCCAGTGCAATGAATTGGCATCCGGAGTAGAAGCAACACCGGCATCGCCT
>DAOLWT010000276.1:0-2757 GCA_035421345.1 Bacteroidales bacterium | reverse complement strand
CAACTCTCGTTCTCACTCTCACTCTGATTTTCGGAGGTCGTCTCGAAGTGGGACCACTCGTAGATAAAATTTTATAGTATAAATTGTTTTAAAACTTTTCTCTAAATCTGGTCAGACTTGGATACCTGCCTGGCGGTAGGCTGGTTGGATATTTTTTTAGTAGGTAGTTTTTTAGTTCGTAGCTCGTTGTTTTTAAATTTTTCGAAATTATTTACTCCCCTTCCTGCCTTTGGGCATTGGAAATTGGATATTGGAAGTTGGATATTCCTTTTCTTAACTTTTCTTATTCAATCATTCAGTCATTCCATCATTCTATCATTCACTCATTCTATCATTCACTCATTCTATCATTCACTCATTTTTATTCGTCATTTTAAATTTTTTAGGAATGTAATAAGCTTTTGAGTAGCTAGTCCTCTATGGCTAATAGCGTTTTTTAATTCGAGGGGCATTTCGGCAAATGTTTGTTTATATCCATTCGGCTGAAAAATTGGATCATACCCAAAGCCTTTATTACCGCGGTATTCATTTAAAATAACTCCATCGACTCTTCCTTCAAAACGAACTTCTTTTCCTTGTATTACTAATGAAATAACTGTTCTAAAACACGCTTTCCGGTTTGTTATTCCTTGCAATTCGGTTAACACTTTACTCATATTATCTTCAAAATTACACGATTCTCCTGCATATCGGGCAGAGTATACACCCGGTCGCTTATCGAGGGCTTCTATTTCAAGTCCGGTATCATCGGCAAAACAGTCGAACTTATATTTTTCATAAATATAAAATGCTTTTTGAGAGGCATTATCTTCAATGGTTTTGCCTGTTTCAGGAATTTCATCGACCCAGCCCATATCAGAAAGACTTACTATTTCGAAATTGCTTCCTGCAAGATTTCTTATTTCATTTAATTTATGAGCATTATTAGTTGCAAAAACGAGTTTCATTTTATTTTTTTTAAAAGTATAAAAAATGAATAGGGTTGTTTATTTTTATTTATTATTTATCGGATGATACCATGAATCTCTTTCTACCGGTATTTTTCGGGCATTTTTTATTAATTGAATCATTTCTGAAACAGTGAGTACGGGATTTTTTTCTTCTACTCCTGCCATCGTATATATTTTTGTAGAATCTTCAATGGTTCCGTCAATATCGTCAACGCCAAAAGATAGGCTTAGCTGGGTAGTAGCTTTCCCAATCATAGGCCAATAGGCTTTTATGTGGGGAAAGTTATCGAGAAAAATACGACAAAGGGCGTAATTACGGAGATCTTCGGTTATCGGAACTTCTTCGGGTAAGCGTAAATCATTATTTTTATTTCTATATTTTAACGGAATAAATGCATTAAATAAATGGGTTCGGTCTTGTAATAGTCGTAATCGTGACAAATGATCTATCCGATGAGTATATGTTTCAATATGTCCATAGAGCATGGTCGCATTAGATACAATACCACATTGATGAGCCGTTTCGTGAATACGAAGCCATGTTTCTGCATTTGACTTAGAACTACAGATTTTTTTTCGGATATCATCTGAAAAAATTTCAGCACCTCCACCGGGTATAGAATTTAAGCCTGCTTTTTTTAGCATTTCAAAGCCTTCGCGTAGCGAAATATTAGATTTGGAAAACATATAGTCGAGTTCCACCGCCGTAAATGCTTTAATATGTGCATTTGGCGCCTGTTTACAAACTTCGGAAATAAGATTGGTATAATAAAAAAGATCTCTTTCTGGATGAACACCGCCTACAATATGTATTTCAGAGATATTTTTTTCTACAGAGGACTTTACTTTTTCTTTAATCTCATTAATTGACATTTCCCAACTCCCTTTTTCTCCTTTTTTACGGGAATAGGAACAAAACTTACAGTTATGAATACAGATATTGGTAGGCTCTAAATGTATATTTTTAATAAAATATACATGGTCTTGATTTTTCTTTTTTTGAATAAAATCGGCTAATATGGCTAAAAAAGAGAGGTCTGCTTTTTCGTATAACAACAAACCCTCATTTTCGTTGATACGTTGTAATGAGCATATTTTAGCCGCAACCATTTTTAAATCAGCGGTTATACTCGAATTCGATATAAGTTTTTCTAATAACATCTATTTGCAAAAATAAGAAGTGTTTATTAAATATGGCGAATTTATTTTATTCGTTGTGAAAATTCTGACTTTTTTTTGTTGTTAGTTCGTTGTTCGTAGTATTAGTTCTTCTTTTCAAGGTATATGGCTTTGGGCATTGGATACCTGCCAGGCGCTAGGCTGGTTAAATATTTTTTTAGTAGGTAGTTTTTCTGTTCGTAGCTCGTTGTTTTTAAAATTTTCGAAATTATTTACTCCCCTTCCTGCCTTTGGGCATTGGAAATTGGATATTGGAAGTTGGATATTCATTTTCTTAACATTTCTTATTTAATCATTCTGTCATTCTATTATTTACTCATTCTATAATTCTTACTTCTTTTTATTAATTGTTAGTTCGTAGTTCGTTGTAATACTTGGAAATTGGATATTCAACATTGGATATTGGAAATTCATAATTGGATATTTGACCATGCCTTTTTCCTTTTCTTATTCAATCATTCTGTAATTCTATCATTTTATCATTCAATCATTCAATCATTCTGTCATTCTATAATTCTGTCATTCTATAATTCTGTCATTCAATAATTCTGTCATTTTTTTCTACTTCCATATTCTTCCTGTTTTGTGCGCCACTTGAACGCTCTAAAAATTCATTATTGATATTCAG
>DAOLWT010000275.1:0-2769 GCA_035421345.1 Bacteroidales bacterium | reverse complement strand
CCATTGTAAAATTTAAAATATCCGTTGTACTATTTTAAATTTACAATTGGTATAATTACTTTTGTATGAAATTTAAATTTTTTATTTAGTAACGGGTAGTAAAATGCTTTCATGAGTTACGATATTTTAAACGATTTTAAAGACTGTGTTCTATGTCCACGTAATTGCCATGCTAACCGAGTAAGCGGCCCTTTGGGATATTGCCAAAGTGATTACCAATACAATATAGTTGCTATAAATAAACATTTAGGAGAAGAACCTGTTATTAGTGGAGAAAAAGGAATATGTAATGTTTTTTTCTCGCATTGTAATATGCAATGCATCTACTGTCAGAACCATCAAATAAGCCATAATAAAAATTATATAACTAAAAAAAATCTTTCTTTACAGGAGGTTGTTTCAAGAATTAATACCATATTAGACGAGGGCATTAATATGCTTGGGTTTGTATCTCCCTCGCATTGCGTTTATCAGATGAAAGCCATTATAAGTGCATTACAAGAAAAGCGAGATAAGCCTATTATTGTCTACAATACCAATTCATACGATACGGTTGAAACATTAAAAACATTAGAGGGAATTGTTGATATATATCTTCCTGATTTTAAATATGCAAATGCCCATTTAGCGCATGAATTATCAGATGCTCCTAATTATCCTGTTATTGCATTAAAAGCAATAAAAGAAATGGTACGACAAAAAGGAATTAAGCTTCGTTTAGATGAAACAGGGCAAGCCATTTCGGGCGTTATTATCCGTCATTTAGTATTGCCCGCTTATTTAAATAATAGTTTAGAAGTAATACGACTTATTGCAGAAGAAATTTCTCCCGATATTCATATCTCGCTTATGTCGCAATACTTTCCAACCAAAACAATTGAAAGTCACCCTATTTTAGGGCGGTCTATCTATAAAGACGAATATGAAACAGTTATTAATAAAATGGAAGAACTAGGCTTATTTAACGGTTGGTTACAAGACTATGAAAGTCAACGGAACTATCGCCCTAATTTTGATAACAATGACCCATTTTGTTAAGTAATTATTAACAAAGGGAATATTTAAATAAATACAGGAAACGCTAAATTAGAAATTATATCGAGCTCCGATTCCACCTTGTCCCCAGGGCAAGAAAGGGTCATCAAAAATTTCCATAAATAATGTTGCATCTATAAAAATGGAAAAAGGTTGACTAAATTTATATTCAAGACCTATAACACCATCAGCACCTAAATCGATGTTTGTAACCCTATCACGAGATTGATACCATAAACCATTAACTTTATATTCATACACATAGCGATAGGAGTGAAAATTTATTTGTCCTCCAATACCAAAATACCAATCTAAAGAGCCTGTGCTACTTGAAGTTCCATTTATCGGTTTTTGAAATAAATAGTGAACTTGTAATCCTAAAGCTCCAACACCTTTATCAAATGCAATATAATGCATATCGTCGTAATAATACTTTTTATCCTTATACCAACCTTCAAATCGTTCATTATACCAATGATTTCCATAAAATACATGAGTACGACCTAAGCTTATTTCTAAGGCTTTACTACCCATATATTTTTTATATGTTAATCCACTCAAATCTCCTAAACGAAATCCGAATCCATTATTTTGAGCAATAGATTGGAAAGAGAACAATACAAGAATGAGAACCAATACTTTTTTCATAACTTACTAAGTTTGGTGCAAAATTAATAAAAAAAATATGATTTTAAAAACAATTCTTATGAAGGTTTTTTTAATAGTACGCTTTTAAACTATTTATTCTGAATGATTTATTGTTTCTAACAAGACATTTAATTCCGTTACCTTTTCTTGAGATCCTAATTTCTCATAAGAATAAATTAAATTATTGATTAAACGTCGAATAATATCAAGATTTGTACAAGGCTTAAAAAAAAGCTCATTCGATGCAATTCCATGTTCTTTCATAAAAACAGTTGCTTCTTTTTTCGAAAAAACAGCTCCTTTGCTAAACGCATTTATATAAAAAAGAATATCATTTTTTTCCAAGAAACTTAATTGCTCGTCTTCCTTTTCGTTGGTATAACATAACACAAAATGTTCGGGGAAATTAACCCCATAAATAGGCAAATTTAATGGCGCTATTAATATTAAATATAACATCCCCAAGGAAAGGGGATTTCCATTTTTTGTTTGAAGCATTGTGTTTAAATACGCATTTTCAGGGGCATGAAAATCTTCTTTATTTCCGATAAAGCCATACACATCGTAAATAACATGGTTAATCACTTTCACTTTTTCAAGGGCTGTAAGCTGATCATTCATTTCTAACCAAATATCATTTCGGATACGTTCAATTTGTGGAAGTATTAGGTTTGCTTTAATGTCAGGATATTGAAAGCGGGTTATTAATAAGTAGGCACTTAGTAAATCGCTTGAACCATTTTTAACCCATTCAGCAAGCTCTTCAATAATTGAGTTATATTGAATTTTGTGAATAATTTGCAGGATACGGTCTTGTGAATGATGTTCTAATGTATTTTCCCAAGACTCTTCTAAAATCGGGATGACATCTTTTCCATACGCCATTATTTCAGCAACAATATCCGCATAAATTCCATCATTCGGTTCGTCGACCATGCTAATAAGTGCTTTTAACTGACTGTCATTCTTCATATCTTTCATACTTCGATTTATTCTTTATACGGTAACTAATTCCAATACTTTTTCTGTCATTTTTTTTACTGCAGTCAGATAATCCTTGCTAAATTGTTTCGTAAGCCTATTTGC
>DAOLWT010000274.1:0-2784 GCA_035421345.1 Bacteroidales bacterium | reverse complement strand
TGTTTGGGTCGATATAGGTTAAATCCCACTTCTGTAAATTTCTTAATACGACAGAAAATCGAAAAGGGGTATGTGCTAATCTTTTCGACAATCCAAGTTGCACCTCAAACGGAATTGGCTCATTATTTCCGGGAGTATAACTCGTAATTTGTCGTCCAATATTAAGTGCTAATGCCGTAATGGTAAGCTGTTTTTTACTATTATGATAGGTCCCTGCAACATCTACGGCTAATCCATAAGAAGAATATGTATCGAGATGAGAATAAATATTTTTAAGATTAGCCCCTATCGAGAATACAGAATCTAACTGTCGTCCCCAACCAATATTTAACGCATATTCGCCGGCAGAAAAATCCCCAAAGGTCATCCCTGTTTCATCGGCTGAGGTAAATTTGCCGTAATTAATAAATTGAACAGAGGCATCGAACATGCCGTATTTTTCGAAATTCCGCATATATGAAACAAAACCATAATTTATATCCGAATAATAATCAACCATACTTAATGCAATTTGATTATGCATTTTAGGAGAAAGTAAGGAAGGGTTTACCAAACATAAAGTAAGATCGTTATCTTTTATCGCATTTGCATTCCCTCCTAAAGCCGATATTCTAGCAGAGTTGGGTAAATTTAAAAAAGAATAGGTAGAAGAACCCCCAATCTGTGCAGAAAGAGATAAAGAAAAATAAAGTAGAAAAAATATAGAAAAAAGCTTTTTCATTTATCGAATTTAAAGATTATGCAAAATAAATAAATAATCCTACATATAACGAATATAATGTAAAGTTATTGTTTAAAATTTGGTTAAGCTCTCGAAATGTTATAATTAAATAAAGAATATTTATTATAAATATCATTATATTAATGAATTACGACACATTCCCTACAAAACTTATAGACAATATATTGTTTTGTCGTTAAAAAATTATAAATTTGTAACAACTTATAAAACTATGAAACTCTCCAAGAAAAGTGAATATGCCTGTTTAGCTCTTATTGACCTTTCTGAGAACTATTCCAATGATTATATTAAAATTGTTGACATAGCTAATAATTGGTCTATTCCTAAAAAATTTCTCGAACAAATTCTGTTAATTTTAAAAACATCAGGATATGTTAAAAGTAAAAAAGGATCTGATGGGGGTTATAAACTTATTAAAAATCCGGAACAAATATCTTTAGCAGAAATAATTCGACTTATGGATGGCGCATTAGCACCTGTAGAATCGGCAAGCAAATACTTTTACGAAAACACCCCTATTGAACAACATAAAAAATTAATCAATATTTTTATTGATATCCGCGATTATATTTCCGATAAACTCGAAAACATTTCTTTTGGCGACTTAATTAAATAATTCTAAATTTGCCCCATATTATTTTTTTATGAAAAGATTTCTTTTTATCATTTGTGCTATTTACACGCTATTTTCTGCTGAAAAAACATATTCTCAATTTTTATTACAAGGCGAATTAAGACCTCGTTTTGAAGTATTTAATGGGTATAAGAAACTCCCGGAAGATCTCTCTAGTCCTATATTAATGATTAGTCAAAGATCTCGAATGTATATAAACTATGAAACAAGCAAAATAAAATCTAAAATCTCATTTCAAGATGTCCGTTTTATAGGAAATGATGTTGTAAAAACAGAAACCTCCTTATTTGGGCTTCATGAAGCATGGGTTCGTATCTCCCTCTTCGACAGTTTATCAATAAAAGTAGGAATGCAAGAATTATCATACGAAAACAAACGTTTAATTGACAATGGAGGATGGTCGCAAGCGGGTACTTCTCATAATGCGCTCGTTTTTTCATATTTAAAAAAAGGATTACAACTTGATTTTGTTTCAGCTTTTAATGCAAGCCCTGATACTGCAATAATACTAAAAACGCCAAATAGCTATAGGACATTAAATATTTTATGGTTATCAAAAAAACTTTCCAATGCTTTTCAAATTTCACTTATGGGTATTACCGATGGATATCAAAAAAATAACACCACGCAAACGATTTATTTAAGAGGAACATTCGGGGGTATTATTCGTTATAAAAAAGACACTAAATTAACGGCATCTCTTCGTGGGTTCTATCAAACCGGACGTTTGCAAAACGGACAAGAGATAGCTGCTTACTACCATCAAGCCGACATGAATTATGTTTTTAATTCAAAATTGAATGCAACCATAGGCTATGAATATATTTCCGGAACGAATGGACTCGATTATGCAAATAAAAAAAGCAATTCATTTAATCTACTTTATGGCTCTAGTCATGCTTTTAATGGTAATTTAAAATATTTTTCTTCTCTTTTAAAAAATAAAAAAAATCCCGGTTTAATTAACCCCTATCTTCATCTTTTTTATAAACTTCAGGATAAATGGCAAGCTCGTGCCGATTTTCACTATTTTCGAATGCAAAACAACTATGTTGTAAACACCACTGCTATCGATAAATATTTAGGTATAGAAGCCGATTTAAGCTTAAAATACGATTTTTATAAAGAAGCATCTGTTATGTTTGGTTTTTCTATTATGAGACCTGAAAAAACGATGGAACCTATAGTTGGAGGAAACAGTAGTTATTATGGCACTTGGGGATTTATTATGCTTACGTTTAAACCAACCCTTTTTAGTCAAAACTAATTATACTATTTGCTAGTATTTCATATAATACCAATTGTAAATTTACTCTTAGTCAGAATTAGACATGCATTGTTTTGTTCGTAGATTTTTGTTGGAAATTCGTAGTTTTTTTTATTTTTATTACACAGAGTTCCACCGAGA